>JAHIOQ010000028.1 GCA_018895275.1 Candidatus Omnitrophota bacterium | reverse complement strand
CTCCTTTTATGGTTCGATTCCATGCGAGGCAAAAAAATACCCACTAAAAAGGGGGTTATTTTTTTTGGCTGCCCCGCATGGACTCGAACCATGGATACTTGATCCAGAATCAAGCGTGTTACCAATTACACCACGGGGCAATATTTAATATCTATATATAATACGCAATTTTTTCTTTCTCTGCAAATTAATTATGTAATTTTTTGTAACTTTCTGATACAGCGTTAGTTGGTTCCTTCCTAAATAAATCTGCCTACTCCTTACTGCTTACTTTTTCGTCTGTTTTCTTCACCTTCTTCAGGCTTACGCGGTCAAATAAATAAACGCCCTTATCCGGACGCCGCGGCTCCAGCTGGAAGGTCATAATCGGAAAATCGCGCACACTGTTGCGGTCGGCATTAAACGGCTGCCAATCCGCGCGCGCGAAAAACTCGGAAAACGGCATAACGATCTCCTTCCAGCCTTCAAAATCATCATCGATCATAAACCGCCAGATTTCAAATCCGCTGTCTTTTATGTCAAAGGCCACCTTGCCCTTGGAATTTTTTCCATACATATATACGCTAAAGGCATTATATTTATCCCATTTTATCTTCTCTGGAGGCACTTCCCATTTGGCCGCGCCTTTGACGTCGATATTATAACCGCGTGCCGCCCATAAATAACCGCCTTCAGACATATCGTATTCCAGTTTTATGGATTGAGTGCCGTGAAATTTCAGATCCTTTTCCGCGGTTACCGCTAGATTCGCTCCGCCGCCTGAGCCGTAATCCACGGTCTCATGATTCAAATCTCCTTCGAAGCTGTCGAGCAAAAGCTCTTTTCCATGAGAAGAGCAACCCGACAAACCAACCGAGATTAATACGCTAAAGATAAGATATACTATTTTTTTCATCTCCCCTCTCCTTTAAATAATTATATTTTTTAGATTCCGCTTAATTTATCAAACATCTCCGCGCGCGTACGGATTTTCTTTATCACCGTTTCCAGTCTCTGCACGGCCTTTTCTTTACCCAGAAAATGAATCACTTCAAAGATACCCGGGCTCACCGTACCGCCGGTTAATGCCACGCGCACCGGATGAATCATATCTCCGGTCTGAATCCCCATTGTTTCCATCAATGCTCTCGCCGCGTTTTCTATAGTCTTGACGTCATAAGATACGAGCTTGCTCAGCATATTTTTAAACTGCTCAAGGTTCTCCACCGCAGCCGGCGTGCTTAAAAACTGCTTTACGGCTGCTTCGTCATAATGCACTGTATCCGTAAAAAAGAATCCGCTGAGCTCACCGAAATGCTCCAGGGTGCAAAACCGCGTTTTATATAGTTTAATCAGGCCGGACAGCCATTGCTGGTCATAGGTTTCTCCGATATGTCCCTTTTCTTTCAAATAGGGCACAATCAATTCCGTTAATTTTTCCAATTCCATATTCTTTATATACTGGCCGTTGATCCAGTTCAGCTTATTGATATCGAAAACCGCCGCGGTCTTGTTCAGGCGTTTTAAAGAGAAATCCTTGACCAGTGTCTGCTGGGAAAATATCTCGCGGTCGTTTCCCGGGGACCAGCCCAGCAGAGAGAGGTAGTTGACTACTGCCTGAGGCAGATACCCCTGCCGGCGGTATTCGCTGATTGCCGTGGCGCCGTGGCGCTTTGACATGCGCGATTTATCCTCGCCGAGTATCATCGGTATATGCACGAACTTCGGCAGTTTAAACCCCAGGGCCTCATAAAGGATGATCTGCTTCGGTGTGTTCGGGATATGGTCGTCGCCGCGGATAATATGCGTAACCCCCATCAACGCGTCATCAACCACGCAGCAGAAATTATAGGCCGGAGACCCGTCGGATTTCATCAGCACCTGGTCCTTGATATGTTCGGTATCAATGGTAATCTCGCCGTGCACGAGGTCATAAATCTTTACGCTGTGTTCCCCGGGTATACGGTAGATAACCGCGTTTTCTTCCTTATACGCCGCGCCGCTGTCCAGCAGCTTCTGCGCGTATTCACGATAGATGTCAAAGCGTTCGCTCTGATAATATAACTCATCCCAGTCCAGTCCCAGCCATTGCAGGCTGTTTAATATCTCATCGAGATATTCTTTCCTGGAGCGGCTTAAATCCGTATCCTCAATGCGCAGGATAAATTTTCCTTTTGTACTGCGGCTGAACAGCCAGTTAAACAAACAGGTACGCGCTCCGCCGATATGCAGAAACCCCGTAGGCGACGGCGCAAATCTTACAACATTCATATTTTTAATCCCTTTAATGAGCACATAATTTATGGCGGTTACTGCCGAAATAAATTATCTGTGCGAATTAATCCCGCAGCTTGCTGAGGGAAATCTCAATAGAGATTTTCCTCAGCGTTTAAGCAAGGGATACTTCCTCTTAATGAGCAGATAATTTGCGCAATTTCAATTGCGTAAATTATAGGCCGTTAGGCCGTCTGCAAATTAACTCCGACGAGTGCGGTAAAATTATCAAAGAGAATTTTACCGCTTACTACGAGTTGGAGTCCTTCCTCTATTATTTAAATCTATAATTTATCACCCCTACTGCCGACATAATTATATGCATTCTATGTGGCAAGGTCTCGCCGCTGTTTCTCATCGCGGAAATTTCCGCCAATATATCGTTGTATTACGAAACAGCTTCTAAAAACAACTTTATGGACCCCGCTATTTTCACGGCGCTTAAACCGCAGGAGTCCAATATCCCATCTCTTTTGCCGTGTTTAAGAAACTCATCCGGCAGTCCGAGTATCCTTACCGGCGGCGGATTTTTTACGTTATTCTGCAGATATTCGCATACCGCGCTGCCAAAGCCGCCGCTGATTACGCCGTCTTCAATAGTGACAATGGCCTTAAACACGGCCGCCTTTTCCTGAATCATCTCGATGTCCAGCGGCTTGACAAAACGCGCGTCAATGACCTCGGCGTAGATATCGTTACGCATCAGCAGTTCCGCTGCCTGCAATGCCGTAGCGACCATACTGCCTAAGGCAAAAACCGCCACGTCCTTACCGCGGCGCAGCAATCGGGATTTTCCCAAGGGAATGAACGCATCGCTTTTTTCATGCGGAAATTCCGGGACACACGCCTTAGGATAGCGGATAGCGCACGGAGGCTTTAAAGACGCGGCCAGGGTCAGCATGCGTTCAAACTCTTCTTTATCCGACGGCGCCATAATCACGATATTCGGTATGAGGCGCAAGTAGGCAATATCAAATACCCCGTTGTGCGTAGGGCCGTCATCCGGGACTACCCCTGCCCTGTCCAGGGCAAATACCACAGGAAGTTTCTGCAGGCATACGTCATGGATTATCTGGTCAAAACCTCGCTGTAAAAACGTGGAATAGATCGCCACAAACGGTTTAAATCCGCCGCGGGCAAGGCCCGCGGCAAAACCAACCGCGTGCTCCTCGGCTATACCGGTATCAAAAAACCGTTCGGGAAATTTTTCGCCGAATTCTTCCAGCCCTGTGCCGCCGGGCATGGCCGCGGTTACCGCCACGATCTTATCATTCTTCTGCGCCAGTTCCAGCAACTTGTCCCCGAATACTTCCGTAAACGTCTGCCCTGTAGCGCAGTCCATTGTGCCGGAACACACCTCGAATTTGCCAGCACTGTGGTATTTTGAAGGAAAATTCTCCGCGTGTTCATAGCCTTTGCCTTTTTTCGTCAATACATGCACGAGAACCGGCTCATCAAGCTCGGCAACTCTCTGAAAAGTAGAGACCATCGCCGGAATATTCTGCCCGCTGATCGGCCCGAAATAACGGAATCCGAGTTCCTCGAAAAGCATTCCGGGGACAAGCAGGTTTTTCAGCGCCCGCTCAAGCCGTTTTGCCGCGCGCAAGGTACGGAACCCGAACCAGGGAACCCTTTTAAGCAGCTTCTCCACGTCATAGCGGATACGGTTGTATACCGGGCTGGTCGCAATCCGGTTCAAATAATTGCTCAACGCGCCGATACTCGGCGAGATACTCAATTCATTATCATTAAGGATCACGATCAGATTTTTATTAAGATGGCCGGTATGGTTTAATGCCTCAAAGGCCATGCCGTTGGCCAGAGACGCGTCGCCGATGACCGCGGCAATCTTGCTTTTTACCGCTTTTTTCAAGAGGTCCCGGCTGCAGGCAAGGCCCAAAGCCCAGGAAATCGAAGTCGAGCTGTGCCCTACGGTAAAATAATCATACACCGGGCTCTCATTAATATCCGGAAACCCGCTCAAGCCTCCCGGCTGGCGCAAGGTCGGAAAATCATTTTTGCGTTCCGTAAGGATTTTATGCGTGTAGGCCTGGTGCCCGACATCCCAAAGGATGATGTCATCCGGCATATTCAGGCAATAATGCAGGGCAATCGTCAGTTCTATCGTTCCCAGATTGCTCGCCAGATGCCCGCCGGTTTTAGAAACCGTGTCAATAATCAATTGCCGTATCTCAAGCGCAAGCTGTTCAAGCTCATGCATAGTAAGTCGTTTCAAATCCTGGGGACGGTAAATACCATCCAATATCTTTTCCATAAGCAATACCTATTCTGCTACCAATTTCTCGTCAAAATCCTTTAACTGAAACTTTTTCCCTTCCTTCTTTACCAGCACATCAACCTTTTTTTTGGCCTCTTCCAGCTTTTTATTGCACAAGCCGATAAGCCTCATCCCCTCCTCGTAATGCTTCAAGGAAACATCCAGGGAAACATCATCGTTTTCCAAATCTTCCGCGATTTTTTCCAGGCGTTTCAACGCCTCTTCAAAAGACAGTTCTTTCATGCCTCACATCCCTCCACCTGGCTTATAATAACACCTTTATGCAATTTTGTCTTTAAAATATCGCCTTTTTTTACGCCCCCGGCATCTTTAAGCGCTTCTTTCGCGCCTTGCAGATAAGTAATGCTGTATCCGCGGGAAAGAACGGCTAATGGGTTAAGATTGGCCAGGCGGCTGCTGATATTGCGCATCTGCGATTCCTTTGACTTAACCAGATGATTAAGCTGTATGGTTAAGGCCTTGTCCAGATTATCCAGCCGCTGCTGATACTGTTCGATAATCATTTCCGGTTTGCGCAAGGCATGGCTATGGCTAACACGGCTAAGCCGCATCTGCGCAAACTGTAAACGCTTGGACATTGCCTCCTGCATCCGGTTACAAAGCATCTCTACCAGCGAGAGCAATTGCGCCTTTTCCTGCACTACCAGCTCGGCCGCGGCCGAAGGTGTCGCTGCGCGAACATCCGCGACAAAGTCGCAAATCGTATAATCTATCTCGTGCCCTACGGCAGAAATCACGGGAATCTTTGAATTATAAACGGCGCGGGCAACCACTTCTTCATTAAACGGCCATAAATCCTCAAGGCTGCCGCCGCCGCGGGTAACAATAATAACATCCACATCAGCGTATTCGTTAAGCTCCTCTATGCCTTGCGCGATATCCGGCCCTGCGGTCTTGCCCTGCACAAGGCACGGCCGGATAATAATATGTATATTCGCGTACCTGCGGTTGATAACATGCAGGATATCCCGGATCGCCGCGCCGGTCGCGGAAGTAACGATACCGATCTTTTGCGCTAAAAACGGCAGCGGCCGCTTGCGCCCTGTATCGAATAATCCTTCTGCTTCCAGTTTTTTTTTGAGCTGTTCAAAGGCAAGCTGTAAGGCACCCTTGCCTTTTGGCTCCATCCTCTCGACATACAGCTGATACTGTCCGCCCTGTTCATATACGCTTATACGGCCAAAAATTATACAGGATAGCCCCTCTTCCGGCCTGAAATCCAGATTTGCGTTCGCGCGTTTAAAAAAAACACATTTCAGCTGGGCCTTCTCATCTTTTAAGGTAAAATACATATGCCCGGACTGGGGAATCCGCAGCGTGGATATTTCTCCCTCCACCCAGATCGCGGGGAAACCATCCTCCAGTAAATCCCGGATATCCCGCGTAAGCTCGGATACGCTAAAAATATGTTTATCCATAAATAAATCATTCATAGAAAATATATTAATTTGATATTTTCGTAGGGGCGAAACCCTGTTTTCGCCCTTTTCTATATTCTATTTGTGTTGTTTTTTAATGGGCGATTACATTGAATCGCCCCTACAATTATCCTTTAACTTGCCACTTAAGGAACCCTTCGAGAAAATCATCCAGCCTGCCGTCCATCACTGCCTGCACATTTCCGGTTTCAACCCCTGTGCGGTGGTCCTTTATCATATTATACGGGTGCATAACATAAGAACGAATCTGACTGCCCCATTCAATCTTTTTCTTCTGCTCGTTATGCTTCTCTATCTTCTCCTGGCGCTGACGCAATTCCCGCTCATAAAGCTTTGCTTTGAGCATCTTCATCGCCATCGACCGGTTCTTAATTTGAGAGCGTTCATTTTGGCATTGGACGACAATACCCGTGGGCAAATGCGTTATGCGCACCGCGGAATCAGTAGTATTCACGTGCTGTCCTCCGGCGCCGCTTGAACGGTAAACATCGATACGCAGGTCTTCTTCTTTAATCTCAATGTTGATATCCTGGTCTACTTCCGGGATAACTTCTACGGAAACGAATGACGTATGCCGGCGCTTATTCGAGTCAAACGGAGAAATACGCACGAGGCGGTGAACGCCGTTTTCACCCTTTAAACGTCCGTAGGCAAATGATCCCTCAATCAGGATTGTAACGCTTTTTACCCCGGCCTCTTCCCCGGGCAGAAAATCAATCGTCTGCACCTTGAAATCATTCCTTTCCGCCCAGCGGTTATACATGCGTAAAAGCATGCTTGCCCAGTCGCATGACTCGGTACCGCCGGCTCCGGCATGAATACTTAAAAACGCGTCCGCACGGTCTTCTTTTCTGGAAAGAAGCAGGTCTATCTCCAGCTTGTCCAGGGCATTTTCCAGGCCGCTAATCTCTCCTTTTAGCTGCTCTATGATATCCGTATCGTCTAATTCGGCCAATTCCAGCAATTCGCCGATATTATTGATATCTGACTCGACTTTTTTGATCGGTTCGGCCTGGCGCTTAACGTCTTTAAGCTCTTTGACAACCTTATTGGCCTGTTCCTGATTATTCCAAAAATCAGGCTGTGCTATGTGCTCTTCCAGTGTTTTTATGCGGGTCAACTTCGACGCAAGGTCAAAGATACCCCCTAAGTTCCTCAAATCTTTTCTTTATTACCTTAAATTTATCGCTCAGTTCTTCGTGCATATACACCTCCAGGATGTTATATTGTAACACAGATATACCCTTGCTGCAACGATGAAAAAACACATTTTAATTTGATTTTTCTCCCCACCCATAGTATAATCAAAAGTTAACGCCGAAGTGGTGGAACTGGCAGACGCGCATGGTTCAGGGCCATGTGTCCGAAAGGATGTGTGGGTTCAAATCCCACCTTCGGCACCAACTCAAAAACCTCACAAATAATTGTGAGGTTTTATTCGTTCCAATGGGAAAAACGCAGTTTTCCCATCTTGGAGTCACCCCTTTCCCAAATGAACATAAATCACAGTGTGAATTTATCCCGAAGCATAAATAAAAATTTCTGAAGGACAATTTTTATTTGTTTATGCAAGGGGCAAATCTGTATCCCTTCCCGAATGAAGTAACTTCTCTGAGAAAAACTTCGGGATGCCGAAGAAATTGTTTATATCAATATCAATCGCCTTTTTATCTAATTCACCGTAGACGATAAACGGCCTTATATCTTCAGGTATTTTAGGTGTAATTTTTTCAATTTCACCAGTTATCCCGTCTAAAATAAAAACAGTGCCATTATCTACAAAAGCGCTAACTATAACCTTATTTTGCTGTGGTTCATTATCTACCTTTGCAATAAATATCGGCTCACGATAATAGCCACCCCCGCCTTCTTTAAAATATAGTCTGGTTTGCCATAATTTATGGCCGTTTGTATTCATTGCCCATGCCTCACCAGTTCCTGTGTTTACAATAATTTCTTTTATGCCATCGTTGTCTAAATCATAAATAGCCACTCCGCTACGTTCGGTATAGCCCCTTCCGGGCGAATTAAATGTTTTTATTAATTTACCACTCAGCCCGCTGAAGATTTTTACCCTACCCTGGACACGTGCACCTCCTTGATTCCGGTTAAAGCTGGAATAATCATCCTCAATCTCAATTAAATCATCTACCCCATCTTAAAATCCAAAAGCGCTAAATACACTGCAAGCTGATCGGATTTTATCTCCAATCCTTTACGATAAGCTTCAATGGCAAACTTATATTGCTTTTGTCCTTCATAAGCTTTCGCTAAATAAAGCCATGCATTAACTAAAACGCTGGTTCCGGGATAGGTCTCTATAACCTTTTTAAGCTTTTTGATCGCCTCTTCGTATTCTTTATGTCTTAAATACTGACTGCCGGCATATATCTCTTCTTGCGCTTTCTCCTCATTTTTATTACTCAATGCATCTGCGTAAGACAACATTCCAATGCTACCCAATAAAACAAGAATAGTTAACAGAATTATATACTTAAAACTCTTTTTCAACATATTTTATCCTATGGTTTTCCATTTTAAAAACATACAAAATATCCGTGTATTGAATTCCTAATGCTGTATCAAATCACGCTAAAAAAAAAGTTGAGGGAGAAAAAGAGACGGCAAAGATGGGATTAGCGTGGTTGGGGCATTGCCTGAAAGATTACGGGATAGACTTTACCCTGACCTTTCCTTCATAAAGATATGCGGTTTCTTTTTCCGCATACGTCCAGTCAAATTTACTAACGCTACATTCCCATGTACTCCAGCCCTTTATGCCCAGCTTTTCCAATTCTTCTTCGAATAGAATTCCTTTAAAAACTCATAACTTCTTTCATCCAATAGCACTTAAAACTCCGGCATTAGCCATATTATATATGTCCGGCGCTATTTATATAGAATAGCAATTAAAATCAGACGGAATGATTAATAATTTCCCGGAGGGGAATTTTTTCCAAAACAGAAGAACGCGGTACTAATAAATCCTGAATGACCGGTTGATTCTTTAAATGATTATGAACAGTAACGTTTCCAAGTTTCCAGACTTGCTGCAAAGCTTCCAGAGATTCAACGGCTTCATTGGCTAAAACCTCTTCCAATTCGGCTCCTTGGGATTCTATTGATACAGCATCACATTGTATAACTTCACATATTCCCGCTTCATAGCCAAGCATATGTTCATTAACAACACGGGTCTTATAGATATCATCCATAATCCGTCCAATGTCTCTTTCTGCCGTACCAAACATATCCCATATGATTCTTAGATGTTCTGCTTTTACCTTATTGTTTCTATTAAATTCCGATTCAACTGCTGTTATATATTTCTTGAACATTTCATTAATCCGTGCGGCGGTCAATCCAGTTGCGGCTTCGAATTTCGGCACAAGAAATCCTGTTGGGCCCGCGGGAGGACCGCGCACAAAAATAACATCGTAATATTCCAATAAATCTGCAAACTTTATTGCCGCAATTCTGGACCGTGCAATTACTTCATCTCCTGCCCTATAACCTAAGGCATCATTAACCACCTTAAAATCCCTGGTATCGATTCGATTATCCTTTATAGCGGTAGGGAAACGATAATAATCTTCCACATACCCTTTAATTTTACCTGCTTCATCAGCATAACCAAACATCTGCATTGAAAAAGCGATAGCGTTCGCAAAAAGTTCCGGATTATTATGCTGCATCCTTTGAACCGCTTTCCGCGCTATTGATTGTCGGGAAAAATAACGTACGGACATATCCCATATCGGCTGTATCCCGGTATCAATACCTTCTTCCTCCTGCTTATTGGCAGCTTGTTCCATCTCTTTAAACATCTCAACCTCAAGCTGTAAATCGGAAGCCTTTTCCGGGATAATGCTTTCTCCTTCTTCATGTGTTTTTTCTAACGGTGCACTATTATTAACCGGCCCGTTACCGCTTATTTTAAACCCCTCTTTTGATTTATCTTTTCTAAACGCCGCCAGGTCATGAACCGCATCATAATTCACCTCTGTCACATCCGATGCACCCGCGACCCCAATCGAAAGCGTAAAACTAACCTGATTATTTATCGCTTTGCGGTCAAGCCATGATTCATGCAAGCGAAGCTTCTGACTCTGATTATGAACATTCGTCATGTTTATGAAATCAGTAAGAGACTGACATGCAGTTTTTCCTTCATTTTTTTGAACAATGAGTATTGCTTGCCTTCCCACATACGAAACTTTTCCGCCATTTCGCTCAATACTATTTATCACATGTTCATCGATAGGTTCTCTCCCTAGAGAACCAACGGCAAAAACAGTGTTTTCAATCTTTTCTTTTATCCGCTTTGCCAGATCACTCGCGGTCTTCCCTAATTCGGAATTCACCGCGAGCACAAACTCGTCACCGCCGCGGCGAAACCATACCGCATTATCACTTCTCAAATCTTTCCTAAGAGCTTCCAACTCCTTTACCAATGACTCAAGCAATACGTTAACATTTGGCTTGGAGATATAATCGTTTGTTAAGCGCATCAAATCCACATCGATAAAGATTACAGAATCCAAACGCCCTTTTTCAAAACCTTCTCGCGCTAAAAATTCCGCGCTAACCTCGGAAGATTCTTCTTTCTCCGGCTCTTCTGCGGAAAGCATCACATCTGCTGTTGTTTCTTTTTCGAAAGGTTTCATAATTTGCCATACGAACCAAACAACTGCCGCCATTGCTACCGCAGTAATAACAAAAAACTTTACCGTTTCAGAAAACAATTCAAACACCGTCATACCGTCCGCGGCCGAAACGGATGCGGGAAAAAAGAGATTCGTAAAAAAGCGGTTCCATGGCTTTCCCTGCCTGGTAAGCGTGTTCCAGAGTTTGCGCAGGAAAGAAACGTTACCAACACGTACATATCTGTTGCCGCCATAATTATGAGTTAAATGCTGCACGCGCCTGGTACTTTGTCTCCTATACGTATTAAGAGAACCGCTTCTACTAATACTTTTACTAACCCCGCGCATAAACCGTAACCCAAAATATCCGGCAAAACCCAAAACCCCCAAAGCCCACAAGCTTTTTCCAATCACAATCAGACGATTATTAATTTCCCATTCTACGTAACGACCCATATATTTTAACGAGTTCCGATTTTCATCAATCCTGTTAATAATGGCTGTCGGAACATCCATTTTCTCCAAAATGTACCTAAAAGTTTTATTCGAATCATCCTCTATTTTAAGGCTAACGATATCTTCGCCTTCGCTAAAAACGCTTACGTACTCATTCAGATGCGCTCTCCAGGCCTTGCTTAAACGATTATGTGCTTCAAGAATATTGCCTTCTTGTGAATGAGTTATCTCATGGCCTAATACAGCTAACTCTAGTGCATGCCCTAATATCTTTTCTAAGTTAGGATTTTGAGCAAAAAGCCCAGGATATTCCTGTTTGAACAGATCAACCTGATTTTGAATTACAGCAGGGCTGTAACTAACAAACGGCTTCCCAAAAACTTCCGGTAAAAGAAATTTTTCCGGCGACATATTCGTCGCCCCCATCGGATTTCTTTCCTCTAAGGTATCATCAACGCGTACCTCAACTCCTGCCTCATCCAGCTTTTCTATTGTATCCGCAATATACGGGTAATCATTCCTAACAATTTGCTTTAATTCATCAAGTACTTGCTCAACCTGCGGTGCCGGCGGAGACTGGGCCATGGCTGCGGGATTTACCCCCAGAAGGTCGCTTTTTAGCGGCAGCATAAACATTAAAAACAACGCAGCCGCAACTATAATCTTCTTACCTGCGCCGACAATACCGCTGCCGTTCTTATTAGCATCCGGATTTTTTAATGCGGTTGATTTAACATCCGACCCTGCATCCATATCTTGCTGATTGGCCTTCGTAAATTCGGAAAAGCCGTCCTGAAAACTTTTAATATCAATCGCAACTTTCGGCGCCAGCGTATCCGGCTCCGTCAAATTCCGAACCGAAGAAAAGATATCTCCGGCCCAGGCAAAATCCATCACCAAAAATGCCTGAATCAATATAACTGAGGTTATTTTTAATAGTCTTCTCATATAATGTTACTTAAGGTTCCTTGATGTTTCTTGACGTTTCTTAAGGTTACAACCTGTACCCTTGCCCATCGGTTACTATGAGCTTCTGACCTCATGAGCTAATGCGCTTAAAATTGCGTCCCTTGTCCCTCGATTTTTGTTTTGTGTCCTCTGCGGTATTACTCTTTTATTTGGAACATGTTATATTACTTTATCTATCTTTAAAAAAGGTAATAAGGTATACCATATTTTCAAGACTTCTGCCAGTATTTTACGGAGTTTTTTACGGAGGGGGTTATTCCTCTTTCGGCTCTTCGGAAACGTCGTCCGCGCCCGGCACAGCAGCGCCTTCCTTCTCGAGCATCTCTTCGAACGGAGTTTTCTTTCCCTTTAAGGCATTGATGTAACGCTCGTCATCGTCTTCCAGCTTGTCGATTACCGGGCAGATCACTACGTACGACACGCGCTTTTCCTTCAGGTATTGCGCTATCCCGTCCGTATGGAATCCTCCCGTCACCAGCACTCCCACGCTCTCCTTCTCCTGCGCCATGCCGTTTAGCGTGTTCACCGCCAGGATATTGTCACGCTGCGACGCGTAATAATAAAAATTCTCCAGGTCCGGCAGTGTCTTCTCCATTGCCTCCATATCCTCCTGCCGCGGCAGCGGCAGTTCCAGTTTTAAACGCTTTGCCTCGCGCTCGACATACGTCCGGAACTTCTGCGCCTTAAAATCACCCTCGTATTTCTTTACCTGCGTTAAATCCCGGTTCAAAAGCTTCGTCGAATATAAATTCCGCGCCAGCCGGATG
>JAHIOQ010000027.1 GCA_018895275.1 Candidatus Omnitrophota bacterium | reverse complement strand
TAATCGAATACTCATAGCCGCTGCGCGGCTTAAAATTATTTAATGGAGAATCAAAAGAAAAATTAATTTTTCTTGTTGAGTTCCCATTAAATAATTTTGGTGTGATTTATATAAATCACACTGAGTATATAATTTTTGAATTAAGTTTTAGTTTTTCTCTGTGAAATCTGTGTTATCTGTGGTTAAAAGAGGAAGCATTATATCGTCAGGCTGTTGCAGAATAACTGCTTTTCCGGAGAAAGGTAAACTTTTTTAACAAAACGCTATAATTTAATTCCGTCGAGGAAGATCTTAAGAGATTCGATAAAAGCAGCGTTAAAAAAATACTTAGCCGAATAGAGGCCTATCTTGCGCAAAACCCCAAAGAGTTAGGAAAACCTTTAAAAGGAGAATTCCAGGGATATTGGCGGTACCGATGGGGAGATTACCGGGTTATTTATAAAATATCGGAACAAGAGATTTTAATTATTGTCTTACGTATCAGCCATAGATTGGATGAAAACATGTAGAACATGTAGCGAATGTAGAAAAGGAATGTTTTGAGCCGGCTAACAAGAAACTTCGCGCAACAACAAAGTTGGTGAACTTAGAACTCTTCCTTACGAAGTTTCAGTGGTTAGGAAAGTTTTATACTTTCCTATACCATAAAAAAAGCTTCCTGCGATAAGGTCTATATGCTCTACATGGACTACATGTTAAAAATTCTACCAGGCTATTCGTTCATTTTCCATCATTCTCCGTGTCTCTGTGTCTTTGTGTGATTATTTATAATATTAGGTTTTTAAATGGTAATCGATGCTTTATTTCGTGTCCTTCGTGGTTTATTCTTTTTTTATGAGCAAGCTCCATGTTGCAGATCGCAAGCTCACAAACAATAAGCTATAACTATTATGATGACGGTTATCCTGAAGGTGAAAAAGAGTTCTTTAAAGAAAAATAATTATGAGGTATAATTAAATGAAAGGATTAAAAGGACGATATGTGTCTGCCTGTGCGTACACGCAGACAGGTTTATACACGGAGGTTTGCCATGCTTGAAATTCTGGTTGTTGATGATGAGCAGGAGATAGCGAAGTCGCTGGGCGATTTTTTCACGCGAAAAGGATATAATGTTTGTATCGCTAAAAACGGCAAGATAGCTTTAGAGCTGGTGAAAAAGAACCGGCCGCATCTTGTCTTCCTGGATATTCGCATGCCGATGATGGACGGTTTAAGTGTCTTGCGCAGTATCCGCGAGTTTGACAAGTCGATAAAAGTAATCATGGTCACCGCGTTTGGCACCAAGGAAATTATCAGTGAGGCGCAAAGGCTCGGCGCGGTTGATTTTATTCGCAAGCCTTTTACCCGCGAATACCTCGAGCATGATGTTATTGCCAAGGTAAGTGTCCAGCTTTTTGAAGATCTCCGGCAGGAGATCGAAGAGAAAAACGGGCTTATCGAACAGCTGGAACGATTAAACCAGCGCATGTCCCGCAACTTCTACCAGACGGTGATGTCCCTTGCTACTGCCCTCGAATCGCGCGACCGTTATACGCACGGCCATTCCGAGCGGGTTGAAATGTACAGCAAACTTATAGCCCAGGAATTGCAGGCTGCTGCCGTGGGAAAGATAGATGAAAAGTTTTTTGATGACCTGCACATTGAGTCGCGTTTGCACGATATCGGGAAAATCGCCGTGCCGGACACCATACTTAATAAACCGGGGAAATTAACCCGGGAGGAGTTGGCGGAAATAAGGCGGCATCCGGCGGAGAGCGCGCGTATCCTTGCGCCCTTGGAACACATTAAAGACAATATAGACGTCATATACAGCCATCACGAACGTATCGACGGCAGCGGGTATCCGGAACGCAGGACCGATAAAAAGATTCCCCTGCGGGCAAAGATTATTGCCGTTGCCGATGCCTTTGACGCGATGACTTCGGACCGGCCGTACCGGAATGCCCTGAAGCATGAAGCGGCTTTTTTTGAGCTGGAGAAAAATAAAAAAGTGCAGTTTGATGAGGATGTCGTTGACGCGTTTAAGCGTGCCTATAAAAAGAAAAAAAGCAGAAGCGAAAAAGAAGAAATTATGTTAAAGGTGTAACCTGAATATCCAGGTAGGGCTGTGGGCCGGATGAAACCAGGGAGGTGTAATTCTGAAGATACTGGTAGTCGATGACGAGATCGAGATAACGGAACTGTTAAAGAATTTCTTTCTGCGTAAAGGTTACAGTGTTTTTGTGGCGAATAACGGACAGTCGGCGCTGGACATCATAAAAGAGCATCGTCCGCATCTGGTGTTCCTGGATATCCGTATGCCGGTCATGGACGGATTGACGCTGCTGCGTAAAGTCCGCCTGCTTGATACGAGTATCAAGGTAATTATGGTTACTGCCTTTGAAGATGAAAAATCGGTGCAGGAGGCAATGTCCTTAGGGGCGGTGGATTATATCCGCAAGCCGTTTAAGCTTGATTACCTGGAACATGAGGTTATCGAAAAGGTAAATGCGCGGCTTTTTGATGATTTGAGGCGCGAGCTTGATGAAAAAAGCAGGCTTATTGAGCAGCTGGCTATGGAGGTCGAGCAGGTAAACACCCTTAATCGGAAGCTGAAGCGGAATTTTTACCAGACTATCCTTTCCCTGGCGACGGCGCTGGAAACCAGGGACCGCTATACGCACGGCCATTCCGAGCGCGTGGATTTATACAGCAAAATTGTAGCCGAGGATTTGAGAGATAAACTTTCCTGGGAGATAGACGAGGTGTTTTTGGAAGCGCTGCACATCGAATCGCGCCTGCATGATATCGGTAAGATTGCCGTGCCGGACGTAATTTTAAATAAGCCGGACCGTTTGACGGAAGATGAATTTGCCTTGATTAAGATTCATCCGGTAAGGAGCGCGCATATCCTGGCGCCGCTTGAGGATTTAAAAGACAGCCGGGAAGTTATCCGTCATCATCACGAGCGGGTTGACGGCAAAGGATATCCCAGCGGATTAAAAAAAGATGATATTCCTCTGCGGGCAAGGATTCTTGCCGTTGCCGATGCCTTTGACGCGATGACTTCGGACCGGCCGTACCGTAAGTCGATGCCGATTGAACAGGCGATAGCCGAGCTGGAAAAAAACAAAGGTATTCAGTTCGATGAGGATGTTGTGGATGCTTTTGTCTTCGCGTATAAAAAGGGAAAACTGCCGAATTAGATGTAAGTCTTAAGTCTTATGGCTTAAGGCAGAATCAGGAGGAGCGGATGGAAGCGGTAAAAATCGGGATTATCGGCGGAAGCGGTATTTATGATATTGAGGGTTTTAGCGACGTTAAAACCATAGCGGTGGAAACGCCTTTCGGCGAGCCTTCGGACCGGGTAATCATCGGGACCCTTTCCGGAGTGCGCTTTGCTTTTCTGCCGCGCCACGGCCGCGGGCATACGGTTTCTCCCACGGAGCTAAATTTCCGCGCGAATATCTACGCCCTGAAGGTGTTGGGAGTGGAGCAGGTTATTTCGGTTTCCGCGGTGGGCAGCCTTAAGGAGGAGCTAAAACCGCGTGATTTTGTGATTCCGGACCAGCTGTTTGACCGCACGAAGGACAGACCGTCCACGTTTTTCAGCGACGGCATAGTCGCGCATGTTGGGTTTGCCGACCCCTTTTGTCCGCATTTGAGCAAGCTGGCCTATAATACGGCCCAGGAGGTCGGTATATCCGTGCACAAAGGGGGGACATACGTATGCATCGAAGGCCCGCAGTTTTCTACGCGCGCGGAATCGAATGTTTACCGCCGGTTAGGGTTTTCGATAATCGGCATGACGAATATCCCGGAGGCGAAATTAGCCAGGGAAGCGGAGATGTGTTACGTGACGGTCGCGCTTGTTACCGATTATGATGTATGGAAAGAGGACGAGGAAGTCAGTGTGGAGACGGTTATTGCCAACCTGAACGCGAATACGGAAAACGCGAAAAAGTTTATCAAAACAATCCTTCCGAAAATTAAAAACATTGAGCGCTGTTGCAAATGCGATAAGGCCTTGGCCAACGCGATTATTACCGCCGGAGAATTCATTCCCAAAAAGACCCTCGATAAATTAAAACCGCTTATTGAAAAATATATAACCTGACTTATGCGGTACTGACGATATGCCGGGTGATAAGATTATCCGCTTTATGTCTTTGACTTGCAGCCTGCAGGCTGCAGCCTGCAGCGCACTAAATCGTACTTTTCTTGATAATCTCGGGTATTTATGCTATTATGCGCTCTATGGGAATATTATGATGAAAAAAATTCTATTATTATATATCTCCAATAATTCGGGACATCACCGGGCGACAAAGGCGATTGAGGAGGCTTTTCGCCTGATAACCCCGGATATCAGGATCCAGAATATCAATTGTTTTAATTATACCAATCCTATTCTGGAAAAAGTTATCAATAGTATTTATAACAAGGTCATCAAGATTAAACCCGAGGTATGGGAATATCTCTACGATAACCCGAAAATCGTGCGCAAGACGAAAACCCTGCGTAAGCTTATTCATAAGTTTAATTCCAAAAAACTGGAAAAATTGATACAGGATTTTAAGCCTGACGCGGTGGTTTGCTCGCAGGCGTTTCCCTGCGGGATGATCGCCGACTTGAAAAAGACGTATGACCTGAAGATACCGCTTGTCGGCGTGCTGACTGATTATGCGGCGCATTCATATTGGATGTATGATAATGTGGATACCTATATCGTGCCCAGCGCGCAGACAAAGAACCGGTTTATTGAATGCGGTATTCCCGCGGAGAGGGTATATCCGTACGGCATTCCGATCAGTCCGAGGTTTTCCCGGAATTCCGATAAGGAAAACGCCTTGAAAACACTGCGTTTGGAAAGCGGGATACCGACAATCCTGATTATGGGCGGCGGGCAGGGGTTAGGGCCTATAGAAGATTTGATATATGCCGTCAATACGATAGAAAAGCCGTTTCAGGTTATAGTTGTCTGCGGGACTAATCTTCGTTTAAGAAGATGGCTGGAGAAGAGAAGGATTCTTTTCAGAAAAAAGATGCTTATTCTCGGTTATTCCAGGGAAGTGGACATGCTTATGGATGCGGTGGATATGATTGTTTCCAAACCGGGCGGGCTGACGACTACGGAGGCCTTGACGAAAGGCCTGCCGATTGTTATCGTGAACCCTATTCCCGGACAGGAGGCGAAGAATACGGAATTCCTGCTGCAGGAAGGCGTTGCGGTTAAGGCAGAGGACCCGTTGCATGCCGGGATTTTGATCGAAGAACTATTGAATAACTCACAGCGGTTGCGGCAGATGAAAGCCGCGGCATTAAAGCACGCGCAGCCGCAATCGGCAGTAAATATTGCCAAACTTGTACTTACGCTTATCCAAAAAAACAGCACATGATATTATATTTTCTATATAAACTTGGACGATGGATTGCCATGACACTGCCGCTGCGGGCAGCGTATCGTGCGGCTGTGTTTTTAAGCGGTTTTAAGTTTTTTTTCCGCCGCGAAGAGCGGGAAGCGATAATCGCTAATCTGAAGCAGATTGTCGGCGAGAATAACGCGGCAATTATAAAATATCCGCGTCAGATATACGCCAACTTCGGCAAATACCTTGTGGATTTTTTCCGTGCGGATAAGGTTAATAAAGAATTTATCGAAAAATACGTGCGTATCGAGCAGATCCATCATATCGATAATGCCTTAAAAAAAGGCAAAGGCGCCATAGGGCTTACCGCGCATTTTGGCAATTGGGAATTATGTGCCCAGATACTAGCGGTCATCGGTTATAAAATGAACGCCGTGGCGCTGACGCATATGCATCCGCGTATTGACACGTTTTTTACGCGCCAGCGGTCGGTTTCCGGAGTGAACGTTGTGCCGGTGGGCGTGAGTGTGCGCCAGTGTTTTGCGGGATTGAAGCGCAATGAGATTGTCGGCATACTCGGTGACCGCGATTTCTCCGGCGAACACGGTATTACGGTTGATTTTCTCGGCAAAACACTGCTTGCTCCGCGCGGGCCGGCAGTGCTGAGCCTGCGTACGGGCGCGGCGATTGTGCCGGCTTTTGTGGTCAGGCATGAGGAAGATGACCGCTGTTTTACGTACCGCTTTGAAGAGCCGATTTATCCGCGCAAGAGCGGCGATGAAGAACGTGATATCCGGACGATTACGGAAAAATATATCAAGGTTATCGAACAATATATCAGGCAATATCCAAAACAATGGTTTATGTTTCGCGAATTTTGGAAAGCGGAAAAGGTAGAAATTTTCTAAGCGGGATAATACGGTGAGAATCAATGAAACTTTGTGTGCTGCTGCCGGCTTTTAATGAAGAGAAAAACATTTCCGAAGTCATCCGTGAGATAAAAAAAATCATCCCGGATGTTGTCGTCGTTGATGACGGCTCTGCGGATGCTACGGCGCGTTTCGCGGAGGAAGCCGGGGCAATTGTCCTGCGCCATGCCGGGAACGAGGGAAAGGGCCATGCCCTGCGCACGGGATTTCGTTATGTGATTGAAAATAATTACGCCGCGGCGATTATCCTGGATTCGGACGGACAGCATGCGCCTCAGGAGATAAAAAAATTTATCGCGTATGCGCAGGGTTCGGACGCCGGAGTTATTATCGGCAACCGCATGGGAGAACCGGAGGGGATGCCGTTAATCAGAAAACTGACGAATATCGTAACGAGTTATTTTGTCTCGAAAATAGCCGGATATCGCATCCCCGACAGCCAGTGCGGATACCGGCTGATAAAAACAGAGGTGTTAAAAGCCGTAAAGTTATCCACGGAAAAGTACGATACGGAATCGGAGATACTTATTGAAGCCGCGCGGAATAATTTCCGCATCGAATCTATCCCCGTTAAATCCATTTACGCTAATCAAAAAAGTCAAATCCGTCCGGTAATCGATACGCTGCGGTTTTGGAAATTAATTTTCAGGAACCTTTTAAAAAAGAATAAAAATGCAGTTAGATGAAATCAGAGCATTAATGGTCGAACAACAGCTTATAAAACGGGGAATAAAAGACAGCCGCGTGTTGTCGGCTATTCTTAAAGTTCCCCGTGATAAGTATGTGCCGGAAGAGATGTTCAGTTCCGCTTACGAAGATTCTCCGCTTTCCATCGGCTGCGGCCAGACAATATCGCAGCCGTATATTGTGGCTTTAATGACCGAGCTGTTGGCGTTAACGGGCACGGAAAAGGTTTTGGAAGTCGGTACGGGCAGCGGTTATCAGACGGCAATACTTGCCGAGCTTAGCGCGGAGGTCTATTCTGTGGAGCGTATCGAGAAATTGGCACATCTCGCGCAAAAGCGGCTGGAGGACTTTGATTACCGCAATATCCATATTTTTGTGGGAGACGGCACCTGCGGATGGCCGGAATTTCAGCCGTACGACGCGGTTATCGTTACGGCCGCGGCGCCGGATATACCGGCAGCGCTGGTTTCTCAGATGAATGACCATGCCAGGATGATTATCCCGGTCGGCAGCCGCTCGTTGCAGACCTTGATGCTCGTGGAAAAACAGGGAAAAAATATCATAAAAAAAGATATGGGCGGATGTGTTTTTGTTCCGCTGATCGGCAAGGAAGGATGGAAGGCTTTATATGAATGATATGTTAGCGCGTTTTTTTGGAGGATTGCCTGCGGAATGGCTGGTTGTCGTGGTTGCCGCGCTGCCGGTTTCGGAGTTAAGAGGCGCGATTCCTCTGGGAGTAATGATGAATCTTGCGCCGCTGAAAGTGATTATGCTTTCCATTGCCGGCAATCTTCTGCCTGTGTTGCCGCTGCTGTATTTTCTCGAGCCGGTTTCCGCGCGGCTGCGCAAGGCCGGAATATTTAAAATTTTTTTTGACTGGCTGTTCGAACGCACGAAAAAGAAATCCGGCCTTATCGAAAAATATGAGTTGCTGGGATTGATGCTGTTTGTTGCCGTGCCGCTGCCGATGACCGGGGCGTGGACAGGTTGTATTGCCGCTTCGCTGTTCGGACTGAACAAAAAGCTTTCCTTTTTCGCCGTTGCCGGCGGTGTGGTTATTGCCGCGCTGGTTGTCAGTATTATCACCTTGGGCGCTAAGGGCTGTTTTAGTCATGTGTGATGAAAAAAGATTCGTTCAGGTGGCTGTAAATTTACCGCTGAACGATGTGTTCGATTATTCCGTACCGCTTAAGTATCAAGATGCGGTTAGCGTGGGCAAACGGGTATGGGTGCCGTTTCGCAATAAGGTTATAGTCGGATACATTGTTAATGTCCGCGGCTCTACGGATATTCCCCGTACCCGCGATATCCGCGAGGTGATTGATACCGAGCCGCTGTTATCCGAAGAAATGCTTAAACTCACGCGCTGGATAGCTGATTATTATTTTTGTTCCTGGGGAGAGGCGATTGAGGCCGCGGTTGCCGGGCCGTTTAAGAAAGGCAAGACATCGTTGCGGGTGAGGAAAAGCGCCCTGACGTTGCGGGAAAGCGGCAGTGAACTTAAATCCGCGGATATGACCCTGAACGCGCATCAGGATAAGGCATTGCTGCGGATTTTGCCTTATATTCAGGAAGAAAAATTCAAAACATTCCTTTTGCACGGGATCACGGCCAGCGGCAAGACCGAGGTTTATTTCGCGGCGATTGAGGCGGTATTGCAGCGGAACAAAAGCGCGCTTGTCTTTGTTCCGGAGATTGCCTTGACCCCGCAGACAGTGCAGCGTTTTACGCAAAAATTCGGCAGGGACAAAGTGTCGGTTATCCACAGCCGGCTTAACAACAGCGAAAAGTTTGTCGAGTGGCAGCGCATAAAAAACGGAGAGGCAAAAATAGTCGTCGGCCCGCGTTCGGCAATATTCAGCCCGCTGCGGGATATCGGCTTGATTGTGGTTGATGAAGAACATGAGCATTCCTATAAACAGGAAGATGTGCCGCGTTACCATCTGGTTCAGGCAGCGATAAAGCGCGCGGAGATTTCCCGTGCCGTGGTTATTCTGGGCAGCGCGACGCCGCTTCTGGAATCAATGTATTGCGCCGAACAGGGCGAATACGAATTGATCGAACTGCCCGAACGCATTAAGGGGCTTGACCTGCCTCCGGTGCAGGTTGTGGATATGAGTATGCAGCGCCGGGTGGGTAAGCGGCCGGCATTGATATCAAAGGTATTGGAAGATAATATCGTCCGTTGTATTAAAAATAAAGAGCAGGTGATTCTTTTTCTCAACCGCCGTGGTTTTTCCACGTTCGTGCATTGCCCGAAATGCGGCTATGTCGTACATTGTCCGCGTTGCAACATCGCGCTTGTTTATCATTTTGACCGCAAGGAACTGGTGTGCCATCACTGCCATTATCACGGCACTGTCGCGCAGTTATGCCCGGAGTGCCGCAGCGGCTATATCCAGTATTTCGGAACCGGCACGCAGAAAGTGGAAAGCGAACTGCACCGCCTTTTCCCCGGCGCGCGTATCGCGCGCATGGATTCGGACGCGTTGCAGAAAAAAACCGCGCATTTTGAGATATTCGACGCGTTCAAGGCGCATGAAATAGACATCATGATTGGCACGCAGATGCTCGCGAAAGGATTGGATTTTCCCAATGTAACCCTGGTCGGGGTTATCTCCGCGGATGTAACTTTAAATCTGCCGGATTTCCGGGCCTCGGAACGCACGTTTTCCCTGCTTACGCAGGTCGCCGGCAGGACCGGCCGCGGCGCAGTCGCCGGTAAAGTAATAATCCAGACATATACGCCGAAGAATTATGCCATACAATGCGCGATTACACATGATTATAACGCGTTTTATAAGCAGGAAATGGTTTTTCGGGAGCAGCTGAGCCTGCCGCCTTACGCGCATATGGTGAGCATTGTCCTGCGTTCCAAAGAAGAGGCCGCGGCGGCCGCGGCGGCGGAAGATTTGGCAAAGGCGCTGCATCGGCATAATAAAGGGCCGCTGGTCAGCATTATGGATGCTTCGCCGCTGCCGATATCAAAACTGCGCGGTTACTTCCGCTGGGCGGTGGTGATTAAAAGCAGGGATGTTTTGAAGGCGAATAAGCTTCTTGCCGCGGTTTTCGCGCAGTGGCGGCCTGCGGCAAAGGTGAAGGTCGCAGTGGATGTTGACCCGTTGATGGTATTGTGAAATTATTCCGCCGGGGTTATTTTATCAAAACCTTTTTCAATTAAGCCCAGCGCGGCGATGTCTTTGATGATGTTTTCCGCTTCAAGGTCGTGCGCTGAAACTTTAAGCAGGGTGTTCGCGGTTATCCTTGCTTTTTGGAAATCTTTTTTCATGAAATATAAGCGGGCAAGGCTGCGTAACGCGGTTTTGTTTCTCTTCTCGATAAGCAGCATCTCCTCATAGGCGGTTATGGCAAGGCCGGTTTTTTTTTCACGCAGGTATAGCGCGGCGAGCCGGCTGAAAGCGGACAGAGATGCGGGAAAAATAAAGGTAATTTTTTCCTGTATCTGACGTGCCTCGTTAAGTTTATTGCCGAGGGCAAAAATCGAACTTTGAACACCGAGGAAAAGGAATAATATTTTATCGCTAATAAGCGTTACTATTGATTTCGCGGAGGCGTTTTTTTTAGCGCGGGACGCGGCCCAGAGCTGATGCCGGTATTCGCCGTTGTCTGAATCATTCTTTAAGATGTTGCTGAATAATTCTATGGCGTAATCATAGTTTTTTTTGCGCAGGGCGGCAAGGCCTTTTTGGTAAAATTCATTATTTTGTAAATTTTTGTCCATGGTGTATAGTATTGTAGAGCAAAAAAACACGGGTGTCAAACAGTAAGGATAAAGTATGGATATTATATTTTTCGGCTCGTCGGATTTCAGCGTGGAGAGCCTTAAGCTGCTTACGCGGGATTATGCTGTGGCGGCTGTGGTTACGCAGCCTGACCGCAGAAAAGGCCGGCATCTGCATATGAGCGAGACTCCGGTCAAGTTGTTTGCCTTAGAAAAAGGGATTCCCGTTTTACAGCCGGAAAATGTATGCGCTGCCGCGGCGATAGCAGAGCTTAAAAAGTTTAAGGCAGGGCTTTTTGTGGTCGTGAGTTTTGGCCAGAAATTAAGTCAAGAGGTGCTGGAGATTCCGGAGCTTTTTTGTGTTAATGTCCACTCTTCCTTATTGCCGCGCTGGCGGGGCGCGGCGCCGATTAACCACGCGATTATGAACGGGGACGAGATTACCGGCGTAAGCATTATGAAGATGAATGAGCGGATGGATTGCGGAGACATTATCCTGGCAAAGAGCATTCCCATCGCGGATGATGATGCCGTGGCGCTTACCCGGAAGCTGGCGGAGCTTGGCGCGCAGGCGCTGGTCGAGGCCTTGCGCATGATTGAAAACGGTACGGCACGTTTTACCCCGCAGGATGAGATGTATGCTACCGTGGCAAAAAAGTTGAAAAAAGAGGACGGCTTGATAGATTGGCAGGATACGGCAGAGAATATTTGCAACAAAGTACGCGGCCTCGTTCCCTGGCCGTGCGCGTATACCTATTATAAGGGAAAATTTTTAAAAATTCTTAAGGCCGCTATTGAAAGTGATTATGCCGCTGCTTCGCCTGGTGCGGTTGTCTCCGGACAGGTTATCGGTATCGTGAAAAATAAGGGGATTATTGTCGCGGCCGGCAATGCCGCGGTAAGTATCGAAGAGGTGCAGTTGGAAGGCAAACGGGTAACCTGCGCGTATGACTTTGTCCTCGGCCACCGTTTGTCCTGCGGCGAAAAGCTGGGGTGAGGACTTTTTAGCTCATAGTTCCCGCCACAAAGCATGTGGACAGGCATGGTTGATAAATAGACTATAGACCGCAGACTAGAGAATTGACTGCTTGCAAACTGTAGCTTGTTCCGGATGAAGCTGTTGCAATTAAAAGACTAAATTTCGTTACAGAATTTTGTTGACAACCAATCCAATTTCGGCGATAATGTAAACCATGAAATACATTCAGAGAATCCTGGAAGGAAGAATACGTCATACATTTGAGCGTGGTAAGAGCGTTCTTTTGCTTGGGGCTCGGCAAACCGGTAAAACTACGCTAATCAACCGGTTTAAGCATGATTTAATGGTTTCGTTTGTGCAACCGGATATAAGGCAGCGGTATGAAAAATTTCCGCATTTGCTTAAAGGGGAAGTGGAAGTTTTAGCAGCTACGGAAGCAGGAAAACGCCCGCTTGTTATTTTGGATGAGGTTCAGAAAGTCCCGGGGATCCTGGATGTTGTGCAGGACCTTATCGACCGGGGGAAAGCTAATTTTATACTTACTGGTTCAAGCGCCCGCAAACTTCGTAGAGGGGCCCAAGTAAATCTTCTGCCCGGACGCGTTGTCGCGTTTAGGATGGATCCGTTTAGTTTGCAGGAATTTCCCGCCAAGGATTTAAATGAGCGGCTTATTTATGGTTCATTGCCAGGTATACTTTCAGTGCAGGCGTTAGCAGACAGAGAAACTGATTTAGAATCATATGTGACGACTTATTTGGAAGAAGAAGTCAGAGCTGAAGCTGTCGTGCGTAATTTAGGAGATTTTGCGAGGTTTTTAGAGTTATCCGCTTCCGAATCCGGAGGTATTATAAACTTAAGAAAACTATCGCAGGAGATTGGTGTCTCTCATACGACTATCGGAGCTTACTATCAAATATTAGAGGATTGCCTTATTGCTGAACGGATAGAACCGTTAACCCAAAGCAAAACAAGAAAAAAACTTACCAAGTCCGAAAAATATCTCTTTTTTGATTTAGGGGTTAGGCGGCTTGCCGCGCGTGAAGGGACAAAACTTTCACGTGATGCGATAGGGCGAATTTTTGAACAGTTTATCGGCCTTGAGCTTTTAAGATTCGCACATACAAGGGGCCACGGTACAAAAATCAGGTTCTGGCGTGATCCGGACGGTCCGGAAGTAGATTGGATTATAGATGAGGATGGCGCGTATACTCCTTTAGAAGTTAAGTTGACGGCTAATCCAACTCCAAGAGATATACGGCATTTGGAAATTTTTCTATCTGAGTATAAAACATCAAAGCGAGGTTTTCTTGTTTGTCAGGTTTTGCGTAAGCTTAAGTTGAGCGAAAGGGTATTGGCTTTACCATGGCAGGAAATCAATGAAGTGGGCTGACCCCCTGCTGTTTCCGATTATGGAAGGAGCCTAGATTACCGGCGTGAGTATATAATTATATATTTAGGAGGTGCTACAGTGATGAAGACGAGCACTATAAACATTTCTATTGGTAAGGGATTATTGCTTCAAATCGATTAATTTTTTCTTACTCCTTGCGGAGATTCCGGTTATGTGGTATATTTTTTTTGTTATGTGAATCGAAACGCTTTTCTAAAAAAATTAAAAAGATATGAAAAATATTTTTGTTAATATCTTTGCGCTTACCTTATTAAGTGTACTTTTCTTTTTTTGTTCCTCCGCGAATGCCGCGGAACCAGTCGGGTACGCGCGTGTAAGCGGCTATGTTAAAGACACGGTTACCAAAGCGTCTTTAGACGAAGCCAATGTGCGTTTAAAATGCGGCAACGAAAACCAGGATACGGATACGAATTCCTCCGGTTACTACGAATTTCCCAGTGTCCCCATCTATAAGAACAATAATACCTATATCAGCCAGACGCGTATCATTGTTTCTTCAGGCGAATATAAAACGGAAATGAACTGGACAGACCTGGTTCCGGGGCAAAACTATACGGCTGACTTTTACCTGGAAACGCGTTTTAAATATCCGCTGGTTAGCGGGCAGGTCATAGACAAAGATACCTCTGTCGGGATTGAAGGGGCAACGGTAACCGTAAGCAATGAAAAGGAAAACTATTCCTGCCTCACGGATGCGGGCGGTCATTACACATTAAGGATAGAGCACAAGGGCGTGGGTGAGTATACGGCTTATGCCGCGGCGGATAATTACCAGGCGAGTGAAACTCAAACCATCACAACATATCCTACGAAAACCTATACCTTGAATTTTTCCTGTGTTATGGCCGCGGATTTGCCTCCGTCTGCACCGCAGGGACTGACTCTGGCAAACAGTGACGGCCTGGTGCAACTATCCTGGACAGCAAATACGGAGCCTGACCTTAGCGGCTATAATGTCTATCGCGCGGAAGTATCCGGCGGCCCCTACATAAAACTTAACACATTACCCCTTTCCCAATCTTTATATACCGACAGCGGACTTAACAATGGAACCATCTATCATTATGTGGTCACCGCAGTTGATACTGCGGGTAATGAAAGTGATTATTCGCAGGAAAATTCCGCTATGCCCAGCGAATGGCTTACGATTATGCAAGACCGCCCGGATGCCTTCAGCCCGAATAACGACGGTACCTGTGATGTGTCCGTATTGACCTATGAGCTAATCCGGGACGCGTTGATAACTTTAAGCGTATATGACGCTGCGAATCAGCCGGTGAGGGTATGGGAAGAGAATATTGCCAAAACATCAGGGACGCACACAGTGGAATGGAACGGTTGCAATGATAACGCAGAGGTATTGCCGGACGGAGCGTATACCTATGTTGTCAAGGCGCAGGATGCCTTGGGTGGCTGGTCTCAGAAACAGGCGCAGGTAACGATTGACAACCATTTCATGCAAATTACGGAGCCGGTAGATAATGAGCTTTATCTGGGAGAACGGCTTACGCTTATAGCGGTTGTATCCGCGTATGTTCATAATATTTCCGACGTGTATTTTTATTACCGCTCGAAGGGGGATACGGATTGGACCGTTTTTGATAAAACCCTGGTGTTGAGGGAAGACGGCAGTTATGAATTATATCTAGGCTCGGCTAACACGCATCACGACGAATTCGAGGTATGTGTCAGCGCTTCTTATATTGATTTAAATAACGAGGTTCGTACGGAATATAGCACGCCGGTTACCTATGTCTTTTCCGAAAAGATAACCGTACTGCGCGCTAGCGATAGCCCGGACGCGTTCAGCCCCAATGGCAGCGGCGATTTTGACGAAAGCATAATCACCTATGAAATAATCAACGCGGAGGGATTTATTACCACGAAAATATATGATGGAAACAACAACCTTATTAAGGTATTGGAAAGACAGTCGCCAAAAACAATAGGCACGCATACCGTTATTTGGAACGGCAGGAGCCGAATAGACGGCGATTTTGCTCCGGATGGAACATATACCTATGTTATTACCGCGGAAGACGGTGAGGGCAACCGGCATGAAAAACAAGGTGAAGTAAGCCTGGACAATCATTTCATGCGGATTGTCGAGCCGCTGCCGGAGACATTGCTTATGGGCGAGGTGACATTTAAGGCGGTTCCTTCACCTTATACGCGTGATATTGCTAATGTCCATTTTTTATTTAGTCCGGAAGGAACAAGCCAAACAACGGGCTATGAGGCGGCTTTGCAGCCGGATGGTACCTGGAGTTGCGTATGGAACGCGGATAATGCGCAGAGCGGCAGGTATGGGGTAAGGGTATCCGCGTATTATACGGATTTAAATAATCAATTCCGTTGTGAACTTACAAAGTTCGATATGTTTACGGTTCCCGATTATGTGCGCATAAGCGATGTTTTTGACGAAAACGACGCCTTTAGCCCGAACGAAGACGGAAATTACGATACGGCAATGATTCATTATCAGATTTCCAGGGATGCCTTGATGAGTGTGGAGCTATTTGACGCCGGCAAGACTCTGGTTCGGACGTTAAAGCAAGACGTTAGCGAGCCGGGTATGTATGTTGTGGAATGGGATGGCAGGGATGACGCGTCAAACGTGCTGGATGAGGGTACGTATACATACGTGATTACGGCTAAGACCCCTGCAGAGGGCTATGTGTCGCAAAAACAGGGGACTTTAAGTATTGATAATCATCCATTAGTAATATCTCCCGCCCCGGGCAGCGTGGTAAGCGGAAACGTGATTTTTACCTTAATGCCTTCGGAGTATATAAAGTCTGTGTATAGGGTTTTTTTATATTACCGTTTGAAAGGGGAATCTACGTTTTATTCGTTGACTGACGTGATGACTGGTGCGCCACAAGATACGGATGGTACTTATAAAGTAAACTGGGATACGGAATCAATTATCAACGGCGATTATGAAATAGAGGCTAGGATTGAATATAGAGATTTAAGTAACGGGAATAGGGAGGATATTTTTTCTCCATTGAACTATACGGTTTCCAATCCTATACTTATTTTTGATGTTTCCGATGCGCCTGACCCATTTAGCCCTAACGAAGACTTTATATCTGATACGACCACAATAAGTTACCAATTGGTAAACAGCGGGGCAAATGTATCCATCAAGATATATGATGGGGAAGGCGTACTGGTGCGTGTATTAAAAGAAAATGTTTCCGAACAACAGGGTGTTCAGAGCGCAGTCTGGGACGGAAAAGGCAGTAACGAGAGTATTGTTAGCGATGGTATATATACCTACCGTATTGAGGCGGCTGACGCACAGGGGAATACGGCGCAAAAACAGGGACAGGTTACGGTTGATAATCATGCTGTAACTATTATTGAGCCGCAGGAAGGCGGGGTGGTAAGCTCGGATGTTGTTTTACGCGCCGTTCCCTCTGCTTTTTGTCAGAATGTCAGGAGTATATATTTTAGTGTTCGACATACGGCTTCGTACGTATATTTCAGAAAAAGTTTAGGCCCGGCGGTTCAGGACAGTGACGGCAATTGGACGGTACAATGGAGCACCGCAGATATCCCTGCGGGAGAATATGAACTTTATGCCCGCATATCATTCATAGATAACAACGGGCAAATGAGAAGCGAAAACTCGGCAAGGATAAGATGCACGCTGGCAACCGGCAATATGCTCAGCTATATCAGCGATGCCCCGGACGCCTTCAGCCCGAACGGGGACGGTAAATACGATATTTCAACTATAAGTTATGTGTTAAGCATCGGCAGCAGCGTAAATCTAAAAATTTATGATGCTCAGGGTCTATTGGTGCGTACGCTGAAAGAAAACGAAACGCAAACGATAGGATTTAATAATAATCTTTGGGACGGCAAAAACGATAATGGAAATATCCTGCCGGACGGTATGTACAGCTATATAATTGAAGCGGATTTTCAGGGCATATGCCAGGACCAGGAGCAGGGAACCATAGCGGTAGATAATCAGATTGCGTCTTTTATACAGCCGGTTCCGGACAGCAGCCTTAGCGGCGCGGTAACCCTAAAAATAATGCCTTCTCCATATATGTCCGATGTAACCGGCATCAGAATGGAAACTACGCCTGGAGGCGGCTTAGGCGCTGCCGTAAAGCAAAGCGACGGAAACTGGGAAGCGGTTTGGGATACGACGGGTTATAGTAACGGCAGCTACAATGTCCGGGCATACGTTACGTTTATGGATTTAAACGGCAAAGGTAGAGGGGAATGGACAAAAGCTCAAGTATACACGATAGCCAACGGCATGGCCGTATCGCGCAATGCCTTCAGCCCAAACGCAGACGCATATTATGATACAACGGCGTTTTTGTACAACATGGCTTCTGCCGGTGCGGTTACCGTGAAAATATATGACGCAAATCAAAATCCGGTGCGTACAATTAAAGAAAACATCTTTGAGCAGGTTGGGGCAAACCAGGCGGTTTGGAACGGTAAGGATAATAACGCAAATGTGCTTGGCGACGGAACCTATTCATACGTTATAGACATAGACTACGGCAGCGGTAATACTGCTCAGCAGGAAGGCACGGTGGCGATTGATAATCACTTTCTACGGATTACGCAGCCGGCTGCGGGAGATTCTCTGAACAGTACGGTTAACCTGACTGTAGCGCCGTCGGCCTATGTCGGCAATATCGATATGCGGAGAGTGCGTTTTTATTACCGCAAAAAAGGAGATACAACCTGGCAGCACCAGACTTTCAACTGGCTGTATCAACAGCCGGACGGAAGCTGGCAGTTGGTATGGGATGTATCCGCGTTGGTGAATGTGGAATATGAGCTATGCGTATCCGCAACCTATAATGATTTAAATAACCTGGCACGTACGGAAACAAGTTTGCCGGTTACCTATAAGATCGCCAACCCGTTCAGCCTCATTAATGTTTCCGATGCCCCGGATGCCTTCAGCCCGAACGGGGATAATAATTCTGATACGACAACCATAAAATACTTTATTAATTCGGATGCGTTGGTGACAATAAGTATTTACGATGCAGGCGGAAATTTACTGCGGACGCTTAAAGAAAATATTTTGGAAACCGCGGGCAATCACAGCGCGGTGTGGAACGGAAAGGACCAAAATGGTTTAACATTAAACGATGGCACTTATGCGTATGTCATCGAGGCAACCGATAACCAGGGCAGCGAACTTCAGCAAAGCGGAGAATCTTCGATAGATAATAATCCTATACGTATTACGGAGCCGCTTCCCGGCAGCACTATTTCCGGGCAGGTAAAATTAAAAATACATTTTTCTTCCTTTGTGCGAAGCGAGAGAGGTATTTGTTTACAGACAACTTCTCTGATGAATAATTTCATAGTTTATGGGGCAAAAGATGTTGACGGCAGCTGGAGCATACCGATAGATACCAAAATAATTCCAAACGGCCCATTTGAATTTAAAATTATTGCGGGGTATTACGACTTGAACAATGTGAGCAGATACGAAATAATTTATTGCGCTTATACCGTTTTCAACGCAGGCCCGGATATCGCGGATTTGACGGTTACTCCGAACCCGTTTTCGCCGGACGGCAGCGGGACATGGCTGGACCCGGTAACCGGCGAGGTGTTTAATGACCCGGCGCCGGGATTGGTATTGGATGATATTGCGGCAATATCGTTTACCGCCTCGGATTACGGATTTTTCGATGTGCATATAGAGGACATCACCGGCACAATAGTAAAACAAATCGCGAAACAGCTTTTGTACCCTGAACCGGTTACGCAGAGAATAGAACTTAGTTGGGCAGGAGACAGAACTGGTTGGGGTATGTGGCGTAATTTATATGTTCATAATGGTGAATATCGTCTTGTTGTCATGCCTTTTGATACCCCGGCAAAGATGCGGTCAATACCAATAATCGTCGACAAAAAGCCCTTTATCAGGAATGTCAATTTCGGTCCAAACCCTTTTACGCCGGCATCCGAATCGGAAAAGAATAGGGCAATTTTGTCGTTTGACCTGACGGATGAATGCTTTGTAAATGTTGGTGTTTACAGTGAAGATATTTTGGTTTTCAGTATTACCGAGCATCTGAAAATATCGGGAGATCTTCATTATTCTTATGCCTGGGATGGGACTGACGGACAGGGAAACATCCTGGCGCCCGGCAAATATATTTTGCGTATTACGGCCGAATCCATGAGCGGTAATCCTGCCGACCCGGTTGAGATAACTGCTTTTATTTCCAGCCCGGTAGGTGGCTGCACTGATGTGCGTATTGATAATGTCAGTATAGATCCGTATCAAGGCCAAACCGTATCAATCATGTATAACTTAAGCGAAGAGATTGCATTAACCCTTACTATTTATGACGATTATGAACAACCGGTGCGGCATCTTGTAAATAATGAATTGCGTTCGCAAGGGGAAAATTCCGAAATTTGGGGCGGGAAAAATGACAACGGGGAAATCGTCCCGGACGGTATTTATTATTTTGTTATCGAAACTGTTGTGGACGGCAACCCTGTTGTCTTATACAATTCGCGTGATACGGGAGGGGGAAATATTTCAAAGGAAATCCCCTTTACTTTATCCGGTTTTGACCCGTATAAAAACCAGTTTTGCGTAATGAGCTATGATGTTTTCGAGCCGGTATTTGTTACCATTCGTATCCGTTATGAACGATACGCGGGGGCAGCTGTGCGCGTGTTTAAATATGAAGAGCCAACGGGCCCGGGGCATTACGAAGCGTATTGGGATGGAAGAGATGAACAGGGAGATTTCGTTAATTCAACCACCCCTTACATCGCGCTCTGGGCGTATACTGCCGACGACAATTCCATAATTGTTGGCGGCGGCACGCCGCGGATTCTAAACGTTTGTTTAACGCCGGTCAGATTCAACCCATATCCTAATGCCTACCGTGAAGTAGCAGAGGCAGCTCAGGCGGAACTTAGTTTTGATTTATCTCAGGATGCATACCTAACGGCTGCGGTTTATGACACTCGGGGAATTGCCGTGCGTGTATTAAAAGATAATGAATTTCTTACCCAAGGGCATCATGTTTTATATTGGGACGGGAAAAACAATAATGGTGAGTTTGTAAAGAATGGTTATTACCGGTTTATGCTTCAGGCACATAACGGTGTTAATTATTCGGAACCGGTTACGCGTCATGTAGAGCTGTTTTTCTGAAGAAAGGAATTTTATGCGGAACACTCGGAATAATAGATGTCTTTTTATGAAATTGAACATGCTTGTGTTTATTTTACTGCTTACTGTGGCGGAAATTTGTACGGCTGCGGGAGAAATTGTTGTCGATTTGCAGTTTCCGAAAAAGAGTACGGATCAGATTAAAACCCTAGAGCCGGTAATCGCGGAAGAAACCGTAAGCGGGACCATCGTGCTGGATATCAGTCCCTACCCGGCGGAAGCGGCAAGAGACCGGTATCTGGTAGAATACTACCATGACGCTAAACTGATTTATTCAACCGACGGGTATGATGAAAGCAATCCGCAATCAATTTCGTTTAAATACAGCTTTGATACGACGAAATTCAGCAACGGCAAATATAAGCTCTATGTAAATTTCTGGGATAAAAGAGGAGCCCCTGCCGTAGGCGGAAAGAAAATAGTGATAAATAATCCGTGAAATATTAAATAAAAAGAGGCGGAAAATAAGCTATGCGAACAGGAAAAGGAATGCGAATTATCGCCGGGATTTTGACGGGTGCGTTCATAATTACGAGCGTTATTTCTGTGGACGTATTTGCGGAAAGAGTCCGCAATTACAAAACATACTGCTGGAATGACGGCAACGGAGATACGCCTCCTGAACCTCCGGAGCCTCCGGGGCAACCCGGCGATTCCAAGAATCCCAAAGGTTCTCCTACTGGCGGCGAGCCGGTCAATCTATATAATGGGAATTTTACTTATCATTATCAGGATCTTTTTATCCCGTCGCGCGGCTTTGGCATAGATTTTACGCGTTATTACAACACCCAGGACGAATACGCCGGGCCTTTTGGCCAAGGGTGGACGCATTCGTACAATATCAGTCTTATTGAAATCGAAGATGAAACCGGCAGTTGGGTATTGCGCCGCAGGGCAGACGGTGATCTGGATACGTTTGAAAAAACCACATCAGACACCGAATATACGGCAACGATTCCCGGCTGTTATGATACCTTAAAAAAATATGCGGTTTTCCCAGCGGAATTATGGCCGTTGCTTCCGGCGAATCTTGGCGGAGGTTATCATATCCGGGATAAACACGGAAAGAATTACATCTTTGATGCGGAAGGAAAACTGCGGGTTATAGCTGACCGCAACCAAAACAAGCAGAACCTCTGTTATGGCAGCGCGGGAAAATTAGCGCGCATAGTCGATACCGCGGGCCGGGAAATAACCTTTTCCTACGGCTGGGGTAACAAGATTACTTCCGTATCGGACTTTTCCGGAAGGACAGTAAAATACGCCTATACTGCCAACGGAATGCTGGGTAGCGTAACATTGCCGCCAACCGCCGCGTATCCGGAAGGCGAAACCACGACCTACTCTTATGATAATGATAAACAGCTTATATCCATTACCGACCCGGAAGGCAATACATATCTGACAAATACCTATGACAGCCACCGCCGGGTTATAGAACAACTGTACGCGGAGGGTAAATTTCAATTTATTTATGGCAACCTGATGACTACTTTTATAGATTGCAACGCTAATCGGACGGATTATTATTTTAATCCGGACGGCAGTACGCAGAAAAAGGTTGTGCATGTTTTAACGGATGGCAGCGGGCACGTGCCTATATCAGTACCTAAGGAATTAACCACGCAGTATACATACAACGAACAAAAAGAAGAAACATTAGTCATCTTTTCGACAGGCAAAAGCATAGAAAAAGAATATGATGATAAAGGAAACCTTTTGCGTATTATCCGCAGACCGGTTACTGAGACAATAAGCCCGCTTACAACCACCATGACCTATGAGCCGGAATTTAACATGCTTAAAAGCGTCACTGACTCGCGCGGTAATACCACCACCTATGATTATGACAGCCGGGGTAACCTTATCAAGATTACCTATCCGATCGTAAACGGGGAAAGCCCGCTTGCCGCGTTCACCTATACGCAGTTCGGCGAGTTGGAGACCCTGACCGCTCCAAACGGTACAATCAGCAGATACGAATATAGTGCGGATACGGGTTATCTGAGCCGGGTGCTCAATAACTATCAGCAGCATCTGCCGATAGGCGGCGATCTGCTGCTTAACGTGCAAACACTTTTTGCCTATGACAGCACCGGCAATCTCGCTTCCGTTACAGACGCGAACAACAATACCACGACCTTCGAATACGATGCCTTAAACCAGCTCACGCGCACGGTATCTCCAGCGCCGTTCAATTATGAGACGAAATTCAGCTATGACCGAAACGGCAACCTTATCCGTCTGGAGCGCCAGGCAAACGAGGAAAAGACACAGTGGCAGAAAACCGAATACGAATACGACGCCCGGGATTTATTAACTGCGGTAAAACAATATATAGACGATCTCAATTTTTACACCACCACCTTTATCTATGACAAAAACTCAAACCGCACGGAGATTATTGATGCCGAAGGCAAACATACGCAATACATATACGATGGACGTGATTTATTAAAACAGGTTATTGATGCCCAGGGCAACCCGACAACGTATAGGTATGATGATAACTCAAACCTAACGGAAATAAGAGACGCGAAAAATAATCTGACGAAATATTATTATGATGAATTTGACCGCGTATGGAAAACGGAATATCCGGACATGACCAACGAAGGATATGTGTATGATAACAATTCAAACCTTATCGCCAAATTTTTACGCGCTGGAGGAAGCATTCAATACGCATACGACAGCCTGAACCGCCTTATCCAAAAGATATATCCGGACACGACCGGCGTAACCTACACCTATGACTTGGCATCGCGGCTAATCGGCGCGCAGAATCCCGCATCGAATATACAGTATGCCTATGACGCCTTAAACAGAGTTACTCAGGTTACTGACCAAAGCGCTCAGCTTGGCGCAAAGACAATCTCCTATGAATATGACGTTCTCGGCAACCGCACAAAACTAACCTATCCGGACAACAGTTATATAACCTATAGCTATGATGAAATGAACAGGCTGGAAAAGCTCATGGCTGATGGCTCATCGCTCATAGCAGAATATGAGTATGATGTTTTATCAAGAAGAAAAACATTAAACTATGCCAACGGTACAGCCAGCGCTTATCAGTACGATAATCTCAATCGTCTTGTGTCGTTGGCCTGCAGCGTGCAGCCTGAAGCCTGGAGCGTGAATTACAGTTATGATAAGGTCGGCAACCGGATAACGAAGGACGAAACACGAGGGACGTCCGCTGTTGCCCTGACGAGTTATGATTACGATGATATTTACCAGCTTATACAGGTCACAAGTCCTCAGTCAGAAGTCACAAGTTATGATTATGATGAAGTAGGAAATAGGGAAGCGGTGGTAGCGGGGACAACAACGCATTACACGACCAACAATCTCAATCAGTACACCAGCGTTGATGCGCAGAATTTAAGTTATGACACTAACGGAAACTTGACTGCGCATGATGGGTGGACGTATAGTTACGATTTTGAGAATAGATTGCTGCATGCTGCAGGCCCCATGACGCAGGCTGCAAGCTATAAATATGATGCTTTCGGACGGCGGGTTTCTAAGAGCTATGAGCTATCAACTACGAACTTTATTTACGACGGCGACCAGATTATTGCCGAGTATGACGCAAGCGGCTCTTTGATACGGAAGTATGTGTATGGAACGGGTATAGACGAGCCGATACAGGCTACAAGCTACACGCCGCAGGCTGCAGGCAAATACTGGTACCACGCAGATGGTTTGGGTTCAATTACTTCTTTGACAGATGACAGCGGGAATGTTGTAGAAAG
>JAHIOQ010000026.1 GCA_018895275.1 Candidatus Omnitrophota bacterium | reverse complement strand
TCAAAGAAGATGGTAAAATTAAAACCATTTATTTTCCCAGGTCTGCGCCGGAAGAAAATCCTCAGGAACATGTTTGGAAGCAGGGTAGAAGCAAGGTAACTCATAACAAGTTTATTGAGAATATTGACAAAACGACCAATGAGTTTGTAGATTATTTAAATAATTCTAAATTTCGTTATTCATTTTTAGGAATTAGTGCGGTATCGTAGTGTTTTATCTATATGCACCTGCCTGCTGGCAGGCAGGGAAGACAACGGGCTATCGCTAACCCGGATATCTCATGCAAGCCGTAAGATTATGATGCATCCATAATTTAAACAAATCTTGACTTTTTAAAAAAAATCTTGTATACTTTTTTCAGGAGAGGAGGCGACAAGATATGGAAAGCACGGTAACGGTGAGAGGCCAGACGGCTATTCCGGCGGCGATACGCAAAAGGTATGACATAAAACCGAAGATGCATCTCGAATGGATTGACGATGGGCATAGCATAACGGTGGTTCCTATCCCTAAAGATTCCATCAAGGCGCTTAAGGGCAGATATAAGAGATCCGATCTTTTGGGTGCGCTTTTAAAGTCCAGGAAGCAGGAGAGAAAGATTGGATAAGAATTACGTATTGGATACTTCCGCAATATTTGTTTTTACGCAGTCGGAAGAAGGCAGCGACACGGTGGAAGAGATTCTTTCGGCAGCGAAAAAAGGGAAATGCAGCGTTTATATTTCCTTTATAACCCTTATGGAAAGCTACTATATTACCTGGCAAAAAGCGGGAAGGGATATCGCTAAGGAATTTATTGTTTTGATAAAATCGCTTCCTTTGGAGATAGTGGAATCTAATGAGCGGCTGGTTTTGTCCGCCGGGCGCATTAAGGCGAATCATAAATTATCCCTGGCTGATTCGATCATTGCCGCTACGGCCATAGAGAAATCTGCAACCCTTGTCCATAAAGACCCTGAATTAGAAGCCGTATCCCAGTATGTGAATATTTTAACGTTACCTTATAAAGTTCCTAAGAAATAAGGTGCTTCCTGATTCATGCCCATCTTCGACACTTGCAAAACGTAATTCCTTTTAAAAACACAAGATATGAAAGCGAAAAAGGCGTAGTGCCAACGATTTTTTTAAATAAAGGAAACCTTTCATTAGTTGAAGATAATCATAACATAGTTCCGGAGTATAGAAACTTATTTGGCGCTTCTGCTCCAATAGATTGGTTTATTAGGGTAGACACTTATATCCTCTCATTCAATACAACAAAAGAATCATTCTGTGGATATATTAATGAAAAAGAAAAAAGACCTAGTGGATTTGCATATGCTAAAGGAGATTTGGATCATCATGTTTTAGATCTATTAAATGTTACCGGGAAATTAAAGCTATTGATGAAAAAAAAGGGAAGAACACAATCTCTAAACATAGCAGAAATTGTTAACTCTTTGCCGCGATTAACGAGGGAAGATGTTTCGCAACAAAGGCTAATTGATTTAGCAATATAAAAACGATTCTATCTGTCAATTTTTTTTAACCGATTGAACTTCATAGATGAACCCGTGTAATGCTCCCCATTAATCAGGATTTTTTTTAGTTAGATATAAGTACCCAGCTGTTTATTTAGAACAACCCCTTTATCTTACCGGTTTCGTCGATGTCTACTTTTTCACCGCAGGGAGAGCTGGGCAGGCCGGGCATGGTCTGCATCTTTCCACATAGCGGATATATGAATCCCGCTCCTACCGAGGCCCGGATGTCGCGTATGGGCAGCGTAAAGTTCTTCGGCCGGCCTTTTAATGCCGGGTCGTGCGAAAGGGACAGATGCGTTTTTGCCATGCAGATGGGCAATTTATCAAATCCGAGGTCTGTATATTGTTTTATTTTCTTTTCCGCCAGCGGGTGATAAGAGACCCCGTCGGCGCCGTATATCTTGACGGCAATGGTTTCGATCTTTTCTTTTATGGAGGCCTCAAGCGGGTATAAGAAATTAAAGTTGTTTGGTTTATCCGCGGCGTTGACCACTGCCTGCGCCAGTTCTCTGGCGCCGTTTCCGCCTTCGGAATAGGCGAGGTTTACTACGGCATCATCCGCGCCGTATTTTAAGGCCAACTCCCTGACCAGTTCCAGTTCTCTGTCCGTATCGGTTTCGAATTTGTTTATGGCCACGACCACGGGTACGCCGAATATCCTGATGTTTTCGATTTGCTTTTGCAGATTGACGCTGCCTGCGGTGATTGCCTGCGGGTTTTCTTTGCAAAGCTCCGGGGCGAGCGGTTTGCCGGCAACGACTTCGAACTTTCCGCTGTGCATTTTCAGGGCGCGCACGGAGCAGACCAGTACGACGCAGTCGGGCTTGAGCCCGCTGTAGCGGCATTTTATGTCCATGAATTTTTCCGCGCCTAAATCCGCGCCGAAACCGCTTTCCGTGACTACATAGTCAGCCAGCTTTAACGCCATGCGGTCGCTAAGGATGGAGCTGTTGCCGTGGGCGATATTTCCGAAAGGGCCGGTGTGGATAAAGCATGCCGTGCCTTCGGTGGTCTGGATAATGTTTGGTTTGAGCGCGTCTTTGAGCAGGGCGGCCATGGCTCCGGCAACCTTGATGTCTTCCGGAGTGATGGATTTTCCTTCATAGGTCGTGCCTAAAAATATTTTTCCTAAACGCCGGCGCAGGTCGCTTACGCCAGTGGTTAAGGCAAGGATGGCCATGACCTCGCTGGCCTCGGTAATGTCAAACCCGGTTTCTCTTAAGAAGCCGTTTTCGCCGCCGCCTAAGCCGACAATGACCTCGCGCAGAAAGCGGTCGTTGACTCCGACAACGCGGCGCCAGACAATACTTTGCGGGTCGATGTTATGCGCGTTGCCTTTAAGGATATGGTTATCGAGAAACGCGGCGCAGAGGTTATGCGCGGCGCCTACGGCATGCACGTCCCCGGTAAAATGCAGGTTGATGTCTTCCATGGGCAGTACCTGCGCGTAACCGCCGCCGGCTGCGCCGCCTTTTATGCCGAATACCGGGCCCAGCGACGGCTGGCGGATACAGGCAACGGCCTTTTTGTTGATCTTATTTAAGCTTAGAGAGAGGCCGATGGTCGTAAGCGTTTTGCCTTCTCCCAGAGGCGTGGGGGTGATTGCCGTGACGTCGATGTATTTTCCGTTCTGTTTGTCTTTAAGCCGCTCCAAAAGCTGCAGGGATATCTTTGCCTTGTATTTTCCGTGCGGTTCAAGCTCGTCCTCGTTTATGCCGATGCGTGAGGCGATTTCCGTGATCGGAATTAACGGTATGGACTGAGCAATCTCAAGGTCGCTGCGCATAAAATCTCCTTAATGAGCAGATAAAATAGGAAATTATCAAATTTCATATTTTATAGGCCGTTAGGCCGTCTGCGAATTAATGCCTGAGGTGCTGCGGGGTAAATATCAAAGAGATTTACCCCGCAAGCTTGCGCCCAGGCGTCAACAAAATAAATTAAGAAACTTTCCCTCGGCGCTTAAGCCAGGGATACTTCCACTATTTATGATTATTACTTTTATTTAAACTTATTATAGATAGGCAGGCAGATGGTGTCAAGGTAAATGGGAAATTCCAAATAATCAATTCTCAATTTTTCGTTTTGTCCAGATTGATATTGCCTGGGCGATTAGTGACGAAAGATAAGGCTGCTGGAAAGACCGCTGCGTTGCCGCGGAATGGATGGGATTTTCCGATAGTAGTTTGCTCAGGGCTATTGATGCCGGCTTAAGCGAATCGAGAAAACCCGTTATTCTGCTTTCATCGAAGGCGCTAAAATCTGCCGGCCGCATTTCAAAATATAAGGTTGCCAAGTCTTGATTCATCAGAATCTGGAGGGCGATCTTATTCGATTTTTTCGCCTTTAGGCTGTTTACGTGTAACTCTTGGTCTCCTTCACTGCCTTTGAAATTTGAAATCATAAAAGATGTCAAGTTGTTCTTATAGGCAGCAGTTATCATCTTCGCCTTTGCTCAGGAATTTGCTATTTTAACAATTGCAAGGTATACTTTTAATCACTTCTTATGGATTTTGTGAGTTCTTAACCGGTTAATTAGGGCAAACAGTTTATGACTATGTTTAAGATAATTGCCTTTGTACTTCTTATGGCGTTTGCGGGGAGGGAGTTTGCCTGTGCTGCGGCAGGAAGTTTTTTGTGTTCTTTTGAAAAATGCGATATGAATCTATCTATGCTGTCTCCTGAGGTTCAAATAGGCAGATATTTGTTCAAAAAAATTTTTTTAGATGCAAAGGCTGATTTTGCCGGGATATCTACGGAGGCAACTGCAGTAAATAATATCGGAGAATTAGAACTGTCCGGGAAACTTAGAAATTTAGAGCAATTGAAGGATATTGTCAAATCTTCCGATGGTGTCAGCGGAGTAATCTCGGTTTGCGCAGAAGGCGAGGAAGGATTTATTCAGGAGCAATTGAGCCGAGCCGCTCCTTATATCTTTCGGCGAGACAATAAAGTTCGGTTGTTAACTCACACTGTTCCCGTAAATGTAAACCGCGGACAATTTCTGGCAATTTTAGACGCGTATGAGCATTGGAAGAAAGAAGCTAAAGAAGCTAAAGATGAGCTTTACAAGAATGATGTACTGTTGGGAGTGTTAATGCTTGGAAATGGAAGCCGTGTGAGCCCTTTTACTCAGAGAATGTATGGTATTAAAGCATTTCTGCCTTCAATATTTCAACCGGAGGGATATAACGGTTATTTACACAGCGGAACAGCTTCTTTATATTCATGGAACCTGGTGGCGTATCATTTAAAGCGAATGGGATTTAGAGGCATTGCCTGGAAATGGTCAGATGAGCCGCAAATTTCTGCTAATGATATGAATAAGCTTGGTTTTGATCTATCGCAGACCGATATCGTTAGATTCGGTTCGGAAGTTTTTGTGACAGAAGAGCTGGCAAAAACTAAAGAGTGGCTTTGGAGAATCAGGGAAACCGGTGATTTAATGATGCAGATACATAGAAGGCCGTATAAAGAACTGCTCAATAGATTTGGCATTAAAGATAGGGGGCAAAAGGTTAAGGCATTTGTGCATAACGGCAGCCCGGCATTTTCCTATTTATTTCTGGAAGAAGCCCAAAAAATATTCGGAAAATTTACGGATAGAGCCATAGACGTAGACGGGTATCTGGTAGAAGCTTTGACGCTGGATGAAGCAACGTGGAAGATGGAGTTATCCCGGGATGCCGGATTGCGGAAGTTTGTTCAGGAAATCCCTGATTTTTATGAATTATGTCGGCAACTCAAATTAAATATCGAAAGCATTCGCAGGTGTAAATTAGATATTAAAGTTATTGATTTCGGAAAGAAGCGGTATTGTGCGGATTACGGCAACCTTTTTGGTTCCCGTATCTCTTTTCAGGAACTGCGCCTTAATGCTGAAGAAGGCAGAGTAGCCCGTGTATTAGCCAATATTGACAATATCGCGTCAGACCCTTACGGAAATATAATATATGGAGATTCTTTAGTTCCCGGTGACGGAAGTGTGTGCAATAGTGTAGTTATAAATACTAAGATTTATGGAACGGATAACAATATCAATGGTGCGGTATTAATTAATAGTGAGTGCGCTAATTCGCAAATCGCAGAAGGTTCTGTGGTCTGGGGGTCAACGCTGATAGCGGCTATTATCGGGGAAAGGTCGTTTTCTTTTATGTCTGTGAGGGAGGCTTTAAACATTCCCAGTGATACTGGGCATACCAGTATTCCGGTATTATCATTAACCGGTGACGCCGTGAAAGGCCTTGAAAATTGGCGTTCCGATATTATTCCGGGGGGGATTGAAAAAGAGTCTTATACAGAAGCTCGTTTTGGCAATCCTGGTTCTTTTTGGGAATTATCAGAGAGGATGAAAAATAGGGAAATTCAGGTTGAGATGATTGAGAAAGAGATAGATGAGAAGTTCCGGGCGCCGTTACGAAGAAAGATGAAGGCAATTGAGCAGGTTCAGTTATTCCGTGAGACTGGGGAAGCTTTGCATATGGATACACAGGTGTGGAATTTTGTTGAGCAGGCGGTATGAGCCGGAAATTTTCAGACGGCTGGTAGAGTGTTTAGCGCATTTTATAAGAATACGATTATTATCCTTACTTCTAACGTGGGAAGCCGGTACAAAAGGAGGGATGTCTATGGCCCTGGAATTGACAAGTTCGGCGTTTAAGAATAATGGATATATACCGCAAAAATATACGGGAGAAGGCCCGGATGTTTCACCGGCTTTGGCATGGAGTAATCCGCCGCAAGGGACAAAATCTTTTGCGCTTATCTGCGATGACCCGGATGCTCCGGTGGGTGACTGGGTGCATTGGGTTATTTATAATATACCCGCCGGGGTAAACGCGCTGGCGGAAAATGTTCCGCAAGATAAGGTGCTTAAAGACGGCCTTACGCAGGGTAAAAATGACTTTAGGCGTATCGGATATAACGGCCCGATGCCGCCTCCGGGCAAGCCGCACCGCTATTTTTTCAAGCTCTACGCTTTGGATGCGGAGTTTAAGTTAGCGCCGGGATTATTGAAAAAAGAATTATTGAAACTGATGGAAAGCCATGTTCTGGAGGAGGCGCAGTTGTTGGGGATGTACCGGAGGTAGCATCTAAAATAGTAGGCAGTATGGAGTAAGCAGTAGGCAGTAAAAATGATGGACGAAGGACGACCACTCGCCAGCCTCGCCGCCTAAGAATGATTTTCGGCGGGCTTTGCTCGTTAGGACGAGGGACGAAAAAGCAGGAAACAGCTGCAAGTCTCAAGTCTCAGGCTGCAGGTTTCTCCTCAAAACAGAACGTATCCTATTTTATGATATTATAGCAAAAACAGGACAGCAGAGAAGGGAAAATTAGATTTTTCTTTGATTTTATTTAAGTAACTACTATAATTAACTATAAGTAGTTATAAAAAACGCCACGGCACATATTTACTGTTAGACAAAAAAACATAAATAATAAATGACAAAGATATTTACGCGACGAACAAACCGAATGCCTCAACATGATTATTCCCAACCGGGGTATTATTACGTAACAATTTGTACAGAAAACCGTAATTGTATTTTTGGCGCCATTGAAAATGGGCAAATGATATTAAATGAATGCGGTAAAAACATATATTCAGGAAATACCAATCAAATATACGGATATTGAATTAGATCAATTCATCATAATGCCAAATCATGTTCATGTCATCATAAATATTGTAGGGGCGATTCACGAATCGCCCGTTATTCACGAATCGCCCGAAATAAATGATTCAAAAAACAATATTGATTTAAAACGGGCAATTCGTCAGACACGG
>JAHIOQ010000025.1 GCA_018895275.1 Candidatus Omnitrophota bacterium | reverse complement strand
GTATGCATAAATGTATTTTTTACGGTCGCGTCATAAAAACGCGCGGTCTTATATTTTAAAAATAGCAGCGGGTTCAGGCTGTTGCGGATATCAAAAATAACCGTACCGCCTTTTTTGCAGACACGGGCGATCTCCTCCAGGACAGAACAAACCACCTCTTCGGACGCTAGATTAAAAAATACATTTATGCATACCACGCTATCCAGCGCAGCGGCCTTAAACGGCAGCCGGCCGGCATCTGCCTGCACCAGCTTTACCGTGCCTATCGCCGCGTCCTCAAGCCTATTGCGGCAGCGCGATAAGATATCCCTCCAGATATCCAGGCCGATAACATTCGAAAACTTTTCATCCTTGGCAATGCGCTGCAGAAAAAGCCCTTCCCCGCAGCCTATCTCCAGGATCTTACCCTGATTATCCTTACATAAAGAAAAAACCTTTTCTCTTACCGCGTCCTGCCATAGCCCCGCTGAATACTCTCCTCTTTCTTCAGGCTTAGAAAGTTTTTTGTGTAAAAAATAATAGATTTTTGTAAACATATTACATCCAATTCTGTTTATTTGTATTTACTCCTGAACGCTAAGAATGTTATTCAAAACCGCACTGCAGCAGTTCTGTTTTTACTCGCCTTATTCATATAAAATAATTTAATATCACAAAGTAAAAAAACTTTTCCAATCTATTATTTTCTTTGATTTAAACGTCTTGCTTAAGATATTTTCGATAAATTCCGCGTCCTCGGCCACATGGCAAATGGGAGAATAACAATTTAATCTGGCTAAGGATAACATATTTTCTCTCGCTTTTTTTAATGAGTTTTTTCTTACATTCCCAAACCCAATATGCATAAATGGACAAGGAACAACATCCCCAAATGATGTAACATATAGTTTTTCCGTCGCAGCCGAGCAGCCGTATGGCCCAAAGTTAGTATCCATATCAGTTCTTACATTAGGATATTTTTTAACTATATTATACATATATTCTTGATCTTCTTTGGTTAGTAAAATTTCCTTTTTGCCAACCCATTCACCCGCTGGAGTAGCCCTTGAAAAAATTAGCAGCAGTTTGTTTTTAACAGCAAAATCTATTACTCCTTTTACTCCCTGACTCTGCATATTTTTATGACTTACAGTACAAACAATGGTAACTTTTAACCTGTTCTTTTTTGCGATCCTTATCGCATTCATTAATTTATCATACGTCCCGTCCATTTTTCTAAATTTATCATGTTCTTCGCTGATGCTGCTATCCATACTAAACTGAAAAATATCCACCCCGCTTCTATATAATCTCCTTGCCAGCTCATCAGTTAATAATGTTCCGTTAGTATTTATTGTTATTAGATTCTCAAAAGGATGCATCCTTTTCAAGAGTTCGGTTAATTTTTCATACAACAATGGTTCTCCGCCGGTAATTCCATAAGTAACACACCCTAAATCCGTTGCTTGATTAGAGACATCCTGCCACTCATCCAAGCTGAGTTCATTTTCTCCCTCTTTTTCAAAAGCTGTCGCAAAACAATGAGCGCATTTTAAATTGCATTTTGAAGAAACACATATATCTAAATATCTCAAAACTTTTTTTTTGAAAATTTTCGCCTTTATTGTATTTATCAATAACCTAAAAAGCAATTTCGGCTTTCTTAAAACAAAGGAATAATATAAATTATAATACAAAGATCCGTTCAAAACTTATTCCCTTTCCTTTTTTCAGCAATAATAAACTGATTCGACGATTTAAATTTTAATTGTATCGCGATTAGATCAAAAACACTAAAAAAAGCTACTACCGGCAAAAAGCTAAAATTCAAAAATTCAAAAAATGATTTTGAATAATCGCTGCTTTTTAATCTCAGGAGATTTCTCAAACTAATTATCCAAAAACCGGGAGAGGGTAAATACCCCGTTTTATAGACATAAAAACCTGATAAAACTGCCAATTTGGTTAACGATTCTTTTGAAAAGATATTAAAATGCCGCGGCATATGATAACCTCCCCAAAACTTTTTACTAAACATTTTAAAATCTAAAGACCCCCAATTAGGTGTGTCTATCAGCACTATCCCTTCATCATTTAAGCATTCCCAAAGCTTTTTCATAAGCTTTGCGGGATTGTATACATGTTCAATTAGTTGGCTCATTAAAATAAGATCAAATTTTCTATGAGAAAAGTCAAAATCTTCAATATTTTTTTCAACTATCTCAATCCCATTTGCTTTCGCTATGTTCCTTATATTTTCATTAAACCTGATATCTATTCCAGTAAAGGACTTCTTATCATCATTCAGGGCTTTTTTCAACTCAATTAATCTGGCACAATCACCGCATCCTAAATCAGCTATATGAGTTATCTTTCGCTTTTTAATATTTTGTTTTATTCTTTTTATGTCAAATTTTAATTTATTTCTATAAATATTACCTTTTAAAAATAATGGCGAGTTAACATTCACCGTATAATAGGTGTTCGGATAAATTTTATTTATCAAAGAAGAATCAGGCCTATTTTTTAGATATATGTGATTGCAGTCCTTACAAAGCATATAATAAAACTCACTATCCAAAGTCCCATATTCAAAATCATAGCCCCGCGCAATTATTTTGTTTGACTGCCTGCCGCAAATTTCACATTTAACAATTTCTAAATTATTTTTCATATTGACTATTCATTCACCTTTGCCACACAAAACAAAGAAAGGCCAAAAGGAAATTTAATATATTTTTCTGTAAAAGCGGCTAGTGGAATTAGTTTATCTCCAATGACAGCACAGCTTAAAGGCATACGTTTTCTTTTCAATAATTTAAACGTAAAAAACCAGCCTATAGCTGATAAAGAATTCATAAACTCAAGTTTTTCAATGAAAAAACCTTCATTCTCAAGCAGCTGCTTTAACCCCGCTTTCTCATATCTCCGGTAATGACTAAGATTTTTATCAAAAACTCCGTAAAGACAATTATGCGCGGGAACAATCAATAAAAGCCTTCCGCCGCCAAGAAAAATCTTTTTCAGTTTCCTAATTGCCTGAGCATCATCTTCTACATGCTCTAGAATGTTGATCGCTACAACTGTATCAAATTTAGCGTCACCAACTGCCTCATCTATTTTTAGCGCGTCAGCTTTTATAACGCTAACATGGGGATTGCTGATAAACCTCGTTTTAAGACTCTCCATATAGTCAGGATTTATATCCGTAAGCGTAACTTTTCGCGTTTTCCCTGCCAGGAATTTAGAAAATGTACCGATACCTGAACCTAGTTCCAAAATTTTATTACCTAAAAACGGTTCGATTTTACTATAAGCCCAAATATTATTATTCGGCATCAACGTCATTCTTAAAAGTGTATGTGTGCCCACATCCACTCCTCTTAAAACCGAACGAAATAACCAGTAAACACATCTAAAAAAATCCTTCCAGGTTATTTTTTTCCCTTCGTCATAAGACCTGCCATTATACGAAATCGGCACCTCATATACTTTACATCCGCGTTTAAAGACCTCCGCGGTTATCTCCGGCTCGATGCCAAAGCGGTTGGCTCTTAATACCAGTGATTTAACTATGGGTGTTTTAAAAGCCTTATAGCATGTCATGAGATCGGTAAGGTTTGTATTTAATGTGATATTAGCAATCATATTAAGCACGCTATTACCCAAATAGTGGTAAAAATGAAACACGCGGTGCGCTCCAAGAAAACGGCTGCCATAAACAACATCAGCTTTACCCTCGACAATCTTTTCAATTAGAATTTCATATTCATCCGGATAATACTCTAAATCCGCGTCCTGAATAATAATGATATCCCCGCCGGCTTGAGCTATGCCTTTACGCAGGCAAAAGCCTTTGCCGCGGTTAACATCGTTTAAAAAGACTCTCACATTCGCAGCTTTAATCTGCTGGAGCAGTTCGCGCGTGCCGTCATTCGAACAATCATCTATAATGATTATTTCTTTTTCGTGTTTTTCCTGCTGCACAAGGCGAATAATCTCCTGAACCGTGTTGATCTCGTTATACACCGGGATTATTATCGATAGCTTCATCTGACCCATCCTTTATTGTATTGAACCTATTATAACAATTTTCTTCGCTAAAGTACTTTTACTGGCTCCGCATTAAGGGGATTGCCCTGTTTATTTTCTTTTTGTCTACCTCGTAAATTATGTTCCCTTTATTATTATACACTATAGACACCTTATCCGCGATCAATGAGACTGCTGTTTTCATTTCATCCGAATTAAATTGCAAATTAAAAACAACAATATAATTAATTCCATTAGTACGGATTATATTTAGGATTTTTTCCTTATTTAATAAGATATCCCTGGTTTTTTCCGGCATATCCATGCTCTCGATAAGAACCCCTTTACGTTCTGACCACATGTAAAGCGCAGGAAGCGCAGATGGATATGCCAGTAAAACCGCCTCCGGAGAGGTGTTATTTTTTAACCAGGAGGATAATTTAATAAAATCCTTGGCAGCCGTATTATTATACTTTTCCTGAGACACGGCGATAATATGTCCTGCTAAATTAGATATATTTATGAACAGTAGCAAGAACACGAAAAGATTAAACAGGATTTTTTTGTATTTGATCAAGCTTTTAAATTCTAAAAAACCGTCTATTCCATGTAGGCAATAATAAAATATGAATGGAATCAAGGGGATAAGTAACCGTGTTCCTTCGATATTGGACCACGGCCATACAAGCAATACCAGCATGTAGAAAAAGACATACCATTCAATAATAGTACGCTTTTTTTTCATGCATTTCAAAAATCCCCATCCGGTTAATACCGACAGCAAAAATGACAACAGATTCCGTCCGCTAAAATTAATACTGCTTAATACGTTTGGCACAGCGTAGAAAATAAAGGCATACAAATTTCTTATAAAAGTTATCAAAAAAGCGGTAAATGACACGCATTCGCCATGAGGATCACTAGAATTGTAGAACATAGCATCAATATATCCTTTTGAGTAATCCGGCCTAAACAGAAAACCGCGTAGCAGCCAACATATAACCGGAAGCAATAAAATTGCGTAGATGAAAAACAACTTTTGTTTTTTTAGCTCTTTATCCTGAGGGGTTAATACCAGGGTCAATATTAGCGCCGGTAACAGAGAAATTCCTATCCCCCGGGAAAAATATGCACCTAAAAAAAATATCCCGGCCATCACTCCCCACTTATTTATGCACGTTTGTTCTTCAAGAAACCTCAACGCGCAAAACAGGAAAAAGATTGAAAAACAAAGATAGGGCATTTCCGAAAGTATGGTATGCGAATATCTGAATACATGCAAAGAGGCGCATGTCAAAAGCAGTACATACACAACAAATACAGGTTGAAGCCGTTTAATCAAATTGTATATACCCCAAAATGATAAAAGTGCCGTCAATACAACAAGGAATTTTAAAACAAAAAAATTATAGCCAAAGAAAAAAACAAGCGGCGCCAATAAAAGCGGGAAAAGAAAAGGAAACTTGACATGGGGGCTGTTGCCAAGCAGCCATATATTCGTATACCCTTTCCCTTCACTTATTGCCCGGGCCAGGCACAAATAAGCCGACGCATCAACGCCGATAACCGGGCGATTATCCAGGAAATAAAAATAACCCAGGATTATTGCCGCAAAAATAATAATCCACGGATAGTTTTGAAAACGTTTGTTCATCGCCGCTCCGATTTATCCCGCAAAACCTGCGTTAACAGTTTCAGTGCCTCATGCGTGACTTCCCCCGGTGTTATCTGTTTTAAACATTCCATATCATCGCATTTCACCTTTTCGCAAGGCGCGCAAACCGACTTCTCGTAGAAAACTACGGCATTATCCGATATATTCCTCGGGTCAAAGCGGGTGATGTCTCCCGGCCCAAAAAGCGCGATCTGCGGCGTCTTCAATACCGCGGCGATATGCATCGGCCCGGTATCATTAGAGATAAACAAGGCACAGCGTTCAATCAACGCGCCCAGTTCTTTCAGCGTTAATTTGTCGGCCAGAGAAATAACCCTTTCTGAATTCACCTTTCTGAGATATTCCGCCAGCTCGCGTTCATCTTTACCGCCGCTAATCACTATCCGGCAGTTTCCGTCTTTAAGCAGCAAAGAGATAAGCCGGCTAAAATTCTCCCGTGGCCAGCGCCGCGAAGGCATGCCGCCGGGATGAATACCGATTAAACACTCCTTCTCGCTAATGCCGGCATTACGAAGCAGCCCGCTCACTTTTTCCTCATCACTTTTTTTAATAAAAAAATCAATCTGCCGCTGCACTGCGCCGCCTCCCAGCAGGCGAATCATATCTATATCATAATCCATCTCATATTTTTGTCCTTGCTGTGTTTCAAAAAACCTGACGTCAAAAAAAGTACCGCGATTTTCCGTATCCCTGCCGGCGCTTTTTTTCGGATTAATACACTTCAGCAGAAATCGCATCCTGGCCGCGCCTTCTTTTGAAACAAGCGTGCGCATATTAATCGCCAGGCCAAAATTTTTCATTCGCAGGAAAAATAGAACCATTGCATTATGGAAAACCCGCCATAACGGAATACCCCCGCCATAATGCAGTTCAAACGTATATACCCGGTCAATATACGGAAGATCTTTTACGATTTCTCCTGCCTTCTTTGTCGTCAGCATCGAGATCCTTGCCTCGGGATACAATTGACGCAAAGAACGTAACGCCGGGGTAGATAAAAGCATATCACCGATGCCGCCTAAATTGATAACGAGAATCCTGGCATACGTCATCTTTTTTCGACCATCCACATTAAATTCAATGCCAACGCGTGCCTGAAAACCGGCGCCCCTGCCAAAAAAGGCCGTGTTGTATCCGCGTAGCGGAAACGAAAATTAAAGCCGCGGCCTCTAAGCATGGACTCAAACGATTTACGGCCGATCAAGCCGTAATGCAGATCCGTCTTCGGAATCCGCTCTTTAAACAAATAATGCCGCAGCTTCCAATACCAGACTCCGATATCTTCGCGTAAGGCGTTGGGCGTGAAGATAATTCCTTTGCCGTTCGGCTTAAGCACGCGGTATATTTCCTTAAGCAAAACATCTTTCTCCGCGTGCGTGATATGCTCAATAAAATCCACGCATACAATCTTATCAAAAAACGCCTCCGCAAACGGCAAAGACAAAGCGCTGCCAACGACAAACGAACTCCTCTCCGCGGTAGCGAACCTCTCTGCCAGTTCCGCGGCAACTTTTATCGATTGCCGCGAATAATCAATGCCATAGGTTCTCGCGCCTTTTTTCGCGCAATGATAGGCAAAGGTTCCTACCCCGCAGCCGATATCAAGTATGATATCCTGCGGCTGCGGATTTAGTTCTCCGAGTACAAACGCGATACGCCGCTGCTGCGCGGTTGACTGGGGCTGATAGTATGTATCAACCTGAAATTGTACTCCCTCGGCAATCACATTATTATCATATACCTCTGCGGTGATTTTACGCCCCATGGCTGTCCAGCATCTTTCTCCCGGCGGCAAATACCTCTTCCGCCGTAATTCCGTGCATACAGGCAAGATCGCGGCAATCACTTGGATGGCATTGCCTGCAGCCGGTATCCTTTTGCACCAACGCGTAATCCTTACACCACGGCCCCCAATAGCGCGCATCGTCAAGCGAACCTTTCATGCCGGTAATGGCTACTACCGGTATACCCACAGCCGCGGCAATATGCAGCGGCCCGGTGATGTTTCCCAGATACATGCGGCAGAGCTTCATCAGTGAAATAAGCTGTGTCAGCCGTATGCCGACACAGGGAACCGCCTCTTCCCGCATCATGGACATGATATCCTCAATCAGTGTTCGTTCCGATTCGGCTCCGGTTAAAATAACCTTTACCTTACATTCCTGAATCAGTTTATCCGCTACCGCGGCAAACCCGGCCTTATTCCAGCGCACATACCTCTGCCGCGCGCCGGGATGGATAATCACCACATCCTGGCCCTCGAGCCGGTTATCACGGAAAAACGCAATGCTGAACTGCCTGCCCTCTTCCGTTTCAAAAACTTCCAGGGTCTTATCCTCAAGCGAACAGCCGATTAGCGCGGCGGCCTCCAAAGTAAACTCAACCTCATGCCGGGGCCGTCTAATGCGGTCGTCTTTAAGCCGGTGCGTAAGCAGAAAACCTCCCCCCCAGCCTGTATAGCCGACACGCACACCGGCGCCGGATTTCCAGAGCAGATAATTCTGGCGCAGGCCCGGATGCAAGGCAATCGCCAGGTCATAATCATTATCAATGTGTGCATTATCCGCGCTAAGCAGCTTATTGACGTACGGATTGGAAAGCACGATATCCCGCGCGTAATCATTGACCATCAAATCTATCCGGGCCTGCGGAAATTTATTGCGCACCGCGCGTATTGCCGGCGTTGAGAGTACCAGGTCTCCGACCCGGTCGCTGCGGATAATTAAAATTTTTTCCGGCTTTTCTTTCTCCAAGGCGCGGTCTTTCGGGCCAATCCGCAATATTTTTAAGGCTGAAAACAACACTGTACCGGCAATATCAAAAAACGCATAGCCGCAACTGCGCAAAAAACGCGCTGTCTTACCCAATCCGCAACACATAATAATCGACTTGCAGATTTCTTTTAGCGCAGGGTTGTTCTCTCTTTCCGCCATCAAAGAATAATACACCAACTCAATTTCCCGCGTATTCTTGCGCGCATCAAAAAGACGCTCCGCGCGTAGCCGCACGCTTGGAGCCTTTTTGGACAAAATATTACGTTCGGTATTTATTCTATTTAAGATTGCCGCTAATGCCGCGGCATCACCCGCGGGAAAAATAAACTCCGCCATATCTTCCCCCATGGCCTCACGGTTTTCCGGAAAATCGGAAGCAGCCACAACCTTTCCCAGGGCCATAGCCTCGATGAGCAGACGCGACAATCCCTCTCCCAATACCGAAGGCAAAACAACCACGTCAACCGCGGACATCTCTTCCCTTACCTGCGCTGCATACTCTTTAAACACGATCGGGCTTCCCGCGGCCAATCTCTTCAGCTCTTCTCTATACTCCTCGTCGCCGCTTCCCTGCACGATTGCCTTAACCCTGCTGCCGATACTCCTCACTGCATTAATAAGCGTTTCCAGCCCTTTTCTGCGTTCTACCCTGCCGAAATATCCGATAAGCAATTCTTTTTCCGTTCTTTCCATCTGCTTAAGCGGCTGAAAAACATCCAGTTCAACCGCGTTATAAATAATCCGTAGTTTTGACTGTGTATCCAATTCCCGAAAGCGGCCGGCAACCGAGGAAGAAACCGCAATCAAGCTATCGCATACGCGATAAAGCATCCTCTCGAGCCTGCCCAGGGTATCGCTAACGCGTAAGTGGATGATCACAAGAACCGGGAAAAACAATTTGGCCAGCCCCGCATAAAACGTCTCGCGCGGCGAATCCGTATGAATGATATCAACCTTATTATCCCTTAGGATAGCGCACAATCCCGCAAAACCGAATACCGTCCCAATTATATTTATGCCCCGGATACGCGCAAAAGGCAGCACAAACACCTTAATATTCAAATCCCTTGCCGACTGGGAAAGTTCTCCTTCCTGCGGGACGATGAGCAAGGGAGCAAAGATATCCCGGTTAAGATATTTAAGCAAAAGCAGCAGGCTGCGCTGCCCGCCTCCCTGCAATGAACCAAAACTGCTGATATAAAGAATATTATATTTCATTGACCACATCTTTTTTCTTAAGCAGTTTCAAATACAGCAATTCAATTTTTTCCAACATTTCTTTTTTTGAAAACCGTTCCGCGGCGATTTTCCGCGCCTTGCGTCCCATCCACATTGTTTTTTCCTCATCGCTAATCAGTGAAATAATTGCCTTTGCCAATGCCTCCGAATCCCCTGGCCTAACCAGCAGGCCGTTTTCCCCCGGGTTTATCACCTCCGGTATACCGCCGATATCCGTGCCGATAACCGGCCTGCCGGCAGCCATGGCCTCAAGCAGGGCCAGGCCCAGGCCTTCTCTTTCCGATGAAGGCAGGACTACGGCATTGACCTCACTAAGCAGTGCCGGGATGTCGGAAACGGTTCCCCTGAATTCAACCACGGATTTAAGGCCCAGCCTTTTTGCGTGCTCCTGCAGTTCCTGCCGTAATTCTCCGTCTCCGGCGAGGATAAACCTAACCGGCAGGGAAACCTCCGCGACAACCTGTTTCGCCGCCTCGAGAAGAAATATATGGCCTTTATGCGCGAATAAAGAGGCAATACAGCCGACAACAAACTCTTTACAGCCGGCGCCGCAGCGCAACTCAGGCACCGGAAACATATCCGTATCAACGCCGTTATAAATCACGGTAAGTTTTTCTGCCATGATTTTTTCCTTTTCCCGCACAAAACCTTCCACAGCCTTGGAACAGCAGATAATCTTGTCCGTAAAAAAGCCCAGCAGCCTGTCCACATAAAGCTGTTTAGCCGTGTAATTATAATAGGTGCTGTGCATATGCGCGAGGACAACCGGCACTCCCGCGCATTTTGCCGCGATCCTCCCCAGTGTAGTTGCCGGATAGCCGTGCGTGTGCACGATCCGTATCTTTTCTTTACGCAGCCTGCGGCACAAATTCAGAAAGAATTTCAGGTCACGGTGCGACCTCATTCCCAAAACCTCCACGCTAATCCCCTTAGCCTTTAATTCCTCAAAGATTTCACCGCCGCGCACCAGGCACCAGACTTGAACGGAAAATTTCTCCGGGTTCAGGCCGGTGGCAATGTCCGCGATAACCCGCTCCAACCCGCCGGTCTTAAGATCCTCGACGATATGCACGACTTTTATTTTCACAACACCCTTTTATTTTTTTACCACGGCGATAAGCACCGGCGTAAGGATTTCCGGCGCGACATAGCCTTGGTACCACATGAGCTTGCATATAAAAAAACGGATGATAGCGGCAGCAACCTTTTGACGCAGTCCGTGATCATAGGACGGAAGTATCCGGATATCGCGAAACCCGGCAATCCAAAACACCTGGCGCAGGCTTTTTTCCGTAAAGCCGACCTGATGCGTAAAATCGGCATAACGCAGCCGCAAGCTGAACAAATTTCCCATATTCGGCGTCTTGGCAAAAAACACTCCGCCGGGTTTTAATCCTGCGTAAACAAGCCGCAAAAAAGGAATTACCTTTTCCTTTGGAATATGCTCCAGCACATCATGGCTGGAAATCACGTCGTAAATCTCTTTTTTATCCGCTAAAAAATCAAAGGCATCCGCCTGCGTGACCTTTTCCGATATCTTTTTTCGGCAAAAATCAATCTGCTGCGCGGATATATCAATACCCTGAATATCGATATAACCTTTTTTATTCAAAAAGTAGAGAAAATGCCCTGCCCCGCAGCCGATATCCAGGATTTGCGCGGATTTATCCGCGGGCATAAATTCCTTGTAAAGCATATCGTACTCGCGGCATTTCTGCGCGTATTCGCTCTCCGTGAATTTATTGGATAACTTGAACACGGAATCAAAATACTCATCGAACAATTCTTTATTCTCCATCATCCCCCCTAATAATCTCCAGCAGTTTCCGGATACGCTGCGTATAGGTATGCTGCTCATGCACAAGGGCATACCCCGCTTCAGAAATCGTTATCCTCTCTTGTGCATGTTCCAGATAATATTTAATCTTGCGGCGCAAATCATCTGCGTCTTCAAATACCACCAGATGTTTACCGTCTTCGAACAACGACAATACATCCGGCTGTTTATCCACGAGCAGAAAACATTTACAGGCAAGTATCTCGAAAACCCGCGGGCTTGCCTGATAACAAGGCACCTTTCCCTCGGGGTCGCGAAAATGCATACAGAGACCGATCTTTGCCAGGGAATAAGCCTTGCACCACCCCTGCGGCGTCATCCCTGGCCCACGGATGTGTTTTTTCAGCGCAGAGCTGCATTCGATTTCTTCCGCCCCAGGCCCCCAGACCTTTAAATCATATTCGCTTATTGCTTCCAATATCTTAACCCGAAACGAATACTCACGCACGCCTAAACTTCCGATAAAAACAACATCCGCCCCATAATAAGCTTGTTCCGTCTTGGATACGTCAACCGGCTTATGCAGCTCCTTATCACAGCCGAACGGCAGCCAGCGGGCATTGTTTATCCCCGCCTTCGCCAGCATTTCAATCGCCTCTGTCCCGCCGCAGAAAACAAAATCATAAGCGCAACCAAAGCTTTCCAGGCTAGGAAGATGGCGCGGCACATCCGACGTCCACAGAACTGTTTTTATCTTCAAACGCTTAATCTTCTCAACCGTAGCCGGTAAAATGCGGTACCCTCCGCTAACAAGGCAGATATCCGGCTTTGCCTTTTTAACCAGAGTTATAAGCTGTTGATTAATCCGTTTTAAATCGAATTTCTGCAAAAGTGCCAGCTTTTCGCGCAGCCTGCCGGGAAAAACAAATTGCCGGTCATCAAAGCTTATTAACTCGTGCCCCAAACCGCGGATGGCCCTTTCCACATATTCCGTAATCGTAAAGAAATGCGGATTATGAAAACTAACGTATAATATCTTCATTGTAAACCGTAAAGCGTTTCGTACCGGCGGATCATCGCGTCATAAGAAAAATGCTCCCGCATCGTCCGGCGCGACCGCTCTCCCATGGACTTAATTTGATCCCGGTTTTCCAGGCAATAACTTATCTTTTGCGCCAATGCCTCACTGTCTGCCGGGAGTACAAGAAAACCGTTCACCCCGTCTTCTATCTTTTCCGGTATCCCGCCGATTATACTGGCGATAACCGGCTTGCCCTTTGCCATGGCCTCGGACAAAGCAATCGGGTCGACCTCTTCCGTGGAAGGAAACACGAACAGGTCCAGGGCATCGAGTATCCGCGGAATATCTTCCCGAAACCCGGGAAACAATATCTTAGAACGCAAGGCGCTATCTTCTAAAAAACGATTATACTCCTCCTTTTGCCTGCCGTAATCCGCGCCGACAAGCAGCACCTTAACCTTTTCCGAATTAATCTTTAGCAGCGCCTCCAATAGATGGATAATCCCCTTAAAACGCGAGAAATTTCCTACGCTGCCGATAAGAAGCTCGTCATCTTTTATCGCGAACTCACGGCGCACTGCCGCGCGCGCCTCCAAGTCGGTATCCAGAAAAAACTCCGGTGAAGGCGCGTTATAGATTACCACGGTTTTGCCTTTTATCCCCGGACAGCATCGCATCAATTCCGTTTCCAGGCTGCGCGATACGCAGACACAGGCGTCCATACTCGGGAAGAAAACATATTTATATTTTAAAGAATGCTGTCCAACCCAGTCAAGATAAGAACGGCTGTGCAAGGTAACAATCTTTTTTATTCCCATCCCCAGGCTTGCGAGCAAGGCATAACAGTCCGCGTCCCAATGATGCGCGTGCACAACATCAATCTTTTCCGCGCGGATTATTTTCCTGAGACTTCTCACCATGCGCATACGCCCGGCCCAGGAAATGCCCGCCTTTTCCTTTTGCAAATCAACCACGGATATCCCCTTATTTCTTAGCCGCTCTACTAAAACACATTCTCCCCCGATATAATGTACGCAGCAGAGCCTATGGCCGCACTCGGCCATGCCCGCGGCCAGCATATACAGCGATTTTGCCGGGCCGCTGATTTCTCCCAGGCTTGAAACAATCTGCAAAATATTCATGCCACCTTTTTCGTCCGTTTTAGGACATCCTCTACTTCCGCCGCGACCCTGTCCCAATTATAATAGCGTAAGGCCTCTTCCCGCGCCGCACTGCCTATCTGCACGCACCTTTGCGGATTACGTTTACATTCCATAATCAGGCGCACGACATCATCCACGCGGTTATCCGTTAGAAACCCGTTGCGGCCATGGCTGATGACCTCGCTAATCTGGCCGAGCCCCGAAGCAATTACCGCTTTGCCGGCGGCCATATAATCAAATAATTTCAGCGGCGAATGATAGAACCCGTATGGGCACCAGGTATAATTATTATACAACGCCAGGCAGACATCCGCGCTAAGAATATAGCGCGGCATGTCGTTGTAGCCGACAGCGCTGATTACTTCGACATTATCCTGCTTCGGGAAAACATCCGTATCCTGCGCGCTGATAAAAACAAAACGTATCTGAGCGTCCAGTTCCGCGATGCGCTTAGCCGTATCAAACATCAATCCCATTGCCTGCCAGGCTAGTTGCGGATTACCGGCCCAAAGCACGATAAACTCATCGGAGCTTTTCCGCTTATATCTATCAGGACCATTGCCGCTGCCGAACAAATCCGGGTCACTAGCATTGGGAACAACATAGGTATTTTTTATACGCAGAAAGTCCGCGGCATAAACCGCGTTTGCCTTTGAAACACATACCGCGGCATCTACAAACTTCGCGTTAAAATAACGCTGCTGATTGTGCCTTTTCATTTTTGCCTCATTTTCCAGGGCCGTAGCGGAAACGGCATACTGCTCTTCCAGCGGCGCGTTTATCTCCCAGATTACCGGCAACGAAAACAGACGCGGCAATCTCCAGAGCGCAACCCGTTCAAAATAATTCATCAGCCGAACATACAACACATCCGCGTCAAATATGAGACGCAACATTCCCTGTTTTGTCTGCGGGTACTGTATACAGTCAGGATTTTTATCGCCGGTACAGGAAAGCAATATATGGCCTCTTTTGGCCAATCCCTTTGCCAGGTAATACCCGTGTACCGAAGCGCTTGCCGTAACCGGATAATATGTCGGATAAAAAAAACCTATTTTCATGTTTGGCCCCAGGGTGCGCTAAGTTGATACTTTTTTTCGGTTACCAGCAGTTACAAACAATTATCCCGAATGAATCGCATCTTTTGAGAAATTCTTCGGGACCCCGATGCTAAACCCAAGACACTGCTCCATTCGGGGATATCGGTTACTAATAGTTACTTCAAGAAATCTATATCAAAATTTCTCAGCTTTATGTTTTTATGTTTAACCTTGTGGGGTGTCTTCTGTCCTCTGTCCTCTGTCCTCTGTCCTCTGTCCTCTGTCCTCTGTCCTCTGTCCTCTGTCCTCTGTCTTCTGTCCTCTGTCCTCTGTCCTCTGTCCTCTGTCCTCTGTCCTCTGTCCTCTGTCATCTGTCC
>JAHIOQ010000002.1 GCA_018895275.1 Candidatus Omnitrophota bacterium | reverse complement strand
GCCGCACCAGGTTGAACATTCTGCGTATCTGCCGTTTTCTGCCTTCCCGGAGTGTGACTTGCAGCGTTGTTTTTGTTTTGTCCCGGTCAATAATCCTTATACGGCACGCGGACGTGACGTAATCGTCGATTTCCAGGCCGCTGCGTTCAAGTTTCTTTATCGTCAGCCGGTTCACGGCGTTTTTAACGGTTGCTTCATAGACGCGGTCTATCTCAAATTTCGGATGCGTAAGCTCGTAGCTTAATTTTCCGTCATTGGTAAGGATAAGCAGTCCGGCGGTGTCTTTGTCCAGCCTGCCCACGGGATAAACGCGTTCGCTAAGTTTCGGCAAAAGCTCCAGTACGGTTTTTTCCGCGTGTTCGTCCTTTGTCGTGGTGGTGTATCCTACGGGCTTATGGAGCAGGATATAAATCTTCTTTTCCGCGTTAAGCGGTTTAGCGTTTACGGTTATGGAGTCGTGGTTGATATCGACGACCGTGCCGAGAACGGTTACGGTCTTTCCGTTCACGCAGACCTTGCCGCTGCTGATAAGCTCATCCGCTTTTCGGCGTGAGCATACGCCGCTATGCGCGATTAATTTGTTTAGTCTTTGCTTCATTGCATCTTTTTTATAACACGAAAGAATGGCGTTGACAAGCTCTTTGTATTTAGTTTACACTAAACATATATTGGGTTCATAGTTAAAAGGAGGAAAGCTATGCGAGCGGAAGAGATAATGACAAAAGAGGTTTTAACGGTTTCTCCCGGTTTGTCCGTGCGTGAGCTGGCGGAATTTCTCATAAAGGAAAACATCAGCGGCGCGCCGGTTATCGGTAAGGAAAATAATTTTTTGGGTATAGTTACGGAAGAGGATTTAATCTTTCAGGACAAAAAAATACATCTGCCGACATTTTTGAATCTTTTCTCCAATATTATTCCGCTGGGGTTGGCGCAGATGGAGTCTGAGTTTAAGAAGATTGCCGGAACACAGGTTCAGGATGTAATGCAAAAAGAGCCGCGGACAATCATACCGGAAACGACGATTGAAGAGATTGCGACGATGATGACGGAAGAAAAGATCTACTATCTTCCTGTTCTCAGCGACGGCAGGGTTGCCGGAGTGGTAACAAAGCGCGACCTCATAAAGGCCGTGGCAAAAGGAAAAATCTGGTAGGATTCCCGCCAGCTTGTCCGCCGAGTCTTGTGGCGGAACTGCTTGGCGGGTCCGCCAACGCTATGGTGGCGGAAATTTCCGTCACTGAGAAACAGTGGCGAAATCTCGACGCATGCCTGTATAGTAGCGGAAACGGGGGTCCACATATAATTTAATACTATAGGAATTTCCTTTTTCAAGTTGTTTAATACCAACACATTAAAAGAAAGAGGATGTAGCTAGACACATTGTTAGCCTTTTAAAATCAATTAAAAGCAAGAGGGATAGGAGTGGGGTTGCTTATAAATTTTGGAAAGGAAGAAGTGGAATTCAAACGATTTGTTTATTAAAATCCGTGATTTATCTGCGAAAATCTGCGTTCTGGTAACTTTTGGGTTTGAAGAGATGAAAGAATTTACCACAGCAAACTTTTTTAAAAGGCATAATTAATACTGGCGGGCTTTGCGTCTTGGTACGGGGAAAAAATAATTTCTTTTTGGATCAATAAAAAGTTTTTCCATAACGCATTTGATATGAGTAATAGTTTTGCGACGTTCAAAAGGAATTTAAAAAATTTTTATTCGAACTCTTGACAAACCGATGTAATTACATTATAATTACTATTAGAGGTGATGAAAAATGAAAGTGACTATAGCTTCTATAGGAAACTCTAAAGGTGTAAGGATCCCAAAAGTCGTATTAGAACAGTGCCATATTAAGAAAGAGGCGGAGATGGAGGTTAAGGGTAAAAGCATCATTATTAGAGCTTGTAAGGAAGAGCCAAGAAAAGATTGGGAGCAGGCCTTTAGAAAGATGCGCGAAAATAAGGATGATCAACTGATCATTGATGATAATATTGATCTTGAGATGGAGCAATGGGAATGGAAATAAAGCAATACGATGTTTTTCTGATTAGTCTTGATCCCGCGATCGGGCATAAAATCAAGAAATCCAGGCCATGTGCTATTCTTTCCCCGAATGAGATGAATAAATATATCTCTACTGTTATTATTGCTCCGATGACAATGCAGTCACATCCTTATCCGAGCCGTGTCCCTGTTAAACTTAAGGGGAAAAACGGCTGGGTGGTGTTGGATCAAATACGTACAGTGGATAAAAGGAGATTAATTAAGAAATTAGGAGAAATAGACCATAATACAATTGGCAGCATAAAATCTACTATAAAGGAAATGCTGGTTGATTGAAATAAACCTATAGCGTTCTTTCTTAATTGAGTTGGAATCTTCTGTTTAATTTCTTATTTTTCTTGTTGGCACAAAGAAAGCTGTGGTAAAATAGTACTCCAAGAAAAAAGATAAAGGAAGTACTTCCGCTGAGAAACAGCGGTGAGCGTAGTAAGAAATTTTTTTGGCTAAAAGAGTGGTGTGATCCCTTGCTTAAGCGCCAGGAAAATCCCTTGCGGAATTTTTCTCGGCAAGCTGCGGACATTAATTCTCGCAGTAATTTATATCGGCGGCAGCTGCTATGAATTAAGTGTTCATTACGTCCGGCTGCAGAAAGTCGGGAAAATCCCTTGCGGAATTTTCCCTCCGCAGCTCGGACATTAATTCGCACAGTAATTTATGTTCGCTGTCGCTCCATAAATTACGTGCTCATTAAGGAGGATTTAACATGTACAGGGAACAGATAAAGGTTTTTGATTGCACGATTAGGGACGGCGGGCTTATTAATAATCATGATTTTGATGACCGGTTCGTGCGCGAGGTCTATAAGGCACTTTCCGCGGCCGGGGTTGATTATATGGAGTTCGGCTATAAAAATTCCAGACAGCTGTTTTCGTCGAAAGAGTTCGGTAAATGGAAATTCTGCGATGACGATGATATTAGTAAGATAATTGAGGGTATTGATTCGGAGATGAAAATCAGCGTCATGGTTGATATCGGGCGCGTTAATCCCGATGACGTTAAGCCGGCTAAAGACAGCCCTGTGGATATGATCCGTGTTGCTTCCTATGTAAAGGATATCGATAAGGCGATAGCCCTGGTGAATGAATTCGCGGAGAAAGGCTATGAGACAACCGTAAACGTTATGGCCATTTCCCGCGTGCTTGATAATGAGATGAACGAGGCATTGCATCAGCTGGAAGAAGAGAGTAAGGCGAATGTGATTTATATCGTGGACAGCTTCGGGTCTCTTTATCAGGAGACAACGGAATACCTCGTAAAGAAATTTAAGCAAATCATAAAGACGAAAGAAGTCGGTATCCACGGACATAATAATCAGCAGCTGGCCTTTTCCAATACGATCGAGGCGATTATTCACGGCGCGAATTTTCTTGACGCGACGGTGTTTGGTATCGGCCGCGGCGCGGGTAATTGCCCGATTGAGCTGTTAATCGGTTTCCTCAAAAATCCCAAATTTGATATCCGGCCGCTGCTGGATCTGATTTCCCGGGAGTTTATTCCTTTACGCAATCAGATCGAATGGGGCTATATTATTCCGTATGCGATCACCGGGATGCTGGATGAACATCCGCGCACCGCGATTGCCTTGCGCGAGGGCGACAAAAAAGAGAATTACCGCGAATTTTACGAGAGCTTTATGCCTGCGGAACTGGATTAGCATGGATATTGCACGCTTTAAAAAAATGCCGCTTTTAGGAATCTTAAGGGGTGTTGAGGAGCCCTGCCTTGAGCCGTTGCTGTAGGCGAGAGCGTTTTCAATCTTGAACAGATGCGTGCGGGTGATTTTTCCGGTATAAAGCGGAAGCTTAGCGGTCTGATAGAAGCGGTAAAGACCATTAGTGTCTGACTGTCGACAAGTTACAAGCACCAATTCGCAGGTTATCCCGCCATAGCGGGATCCCGATGCACAACCACAGTTAGTCACGTCATTCGGGACAAGTTTCAGGCTGCAAGCAATAGCTGTAATCTTAGCCATCGTTTTGCCTTTGGCTTCATCATCTAATAATTAGAAGCGCTTGCTATCAGGTGAACATCCGTTGTAAATAGAATATACACCAACATAAAAGAATAGACAAAATACTTGACAAACAAACAAAAATATGTTATATTTAGTTATGAAAAGAGGTGATATGAATGCAGGAAGTTATGACCGCAAAACAGATCGCAGATTATCTCCAAGTTAATGAATTGACTATTTACAAAAGAGTACGTTTAGGAGAAATCCCTGTTGTCCGGATGGGCAGAGCTTTGCGTTTCAAAAAAGACATCATTGATAAATGGCTTGAGGTTGAAAGTGGATGGGACCAGGAATTTGAAAACCTCTTGCAGAGAAGTCAAAGGTTTGGCAAGGCGGCAGGGATTACAGAGCAGAAGATTCAACAGGCAGTTGAAAAAGTAAGGCAAGAGGGGAAATAATTTGCTGAAAGTCGTTATTGATACCAATGTTTTTATCTCTGGTGTCCTCGTAAAAGCAGGTAATCCTTCTTTGGTGATCAAGGCCTGGAAGAGGTCCAGGAAGTATCAGCTTTTCATCACAGAAGAAATCATTCAGGAAAGCCTTAAAGTAATGCATAGGCTAAATGTTGATATGGGGATCATTACAGATTGGGATAAGGCGATAAGGAAAAATGCTATTTCTGTAGCTCCTGTCAGAAAAATCGAAGTCATAAAAGAAGACCCTTCAGACAATAAGTTTTTAGAATGTGCTATTGAAGCTCAGGCCGATTACATTATTAGCGGCGATAAACACTTAAAGAAGTTAGTCGAATTTGAAGGGATAAAGATAATAGATGCTGGGAAATTTTTGGATATTCTGGCCGGGTGTCGGGTATAAGGAAACAAAAATTAACCCGGAAGAGACTCCCTATGAATATTAATAATCTTAAATGTCCCGGTTGTGGACGGTATGGGACGACTATAGTAGTTGGTTCACGTGCTCAATCGGGTACTCAGCTTGAAGAGCAGAACACTGACTTTCAAGTTTCAGGATACATAAGGCCATAATAGATAAATAGTTGCATTTAAACTTTATTCTGGCTATGATTGAAGCATGGCATTGAATCATATTATGGCGGGAAACGTTCGAATGGGTTGACAGGCATGAGGCAGGTGAGTTACAATATCATTTGCGATGAAGATATTAATAAAGCCGCTTATTATATCATTGACATTTCTGGCCGGGTTTATGCTTCTCGAAACAATACTCCTGAGAAAAATCAAGCACAAAAAGATCTATTGTTTTCTTATTGAATTGGCTTTTTTTATCGGGTATTGGGCTATGGTTTATGCTTTTTGGCTGTGATAAATATTTTCGAATCATAGAAAGCGGTAATTCGCCCAGATAATTTATGTCGGCAGTAGGGTCGGTAAAATATGTATGTAAATAAAGGAAGTATCCCTTGCTTAAACGCCGAGGAAAATCCCTTACGGTATTTCCCTCGTCAAGCTGCGGGATTAATTCGCCCAGATAATTTATGTCGGCAGTAGCCTCCATAAATTATGGGCTCATTAAGGAGAAGGCATATGAAAAAATTCCTGTTTTTTGCCGTATTGTTTTGTTTGATCGGCTGCGGGCAGGCCCAGGATTCCGCGCGCGCCGAACACATTGCCTGGATAAGAGATATGTCCGTGGCAAAAGACTTGGCGCAAAAGAATGACAAGCCGATTTTAATTGATTTTTATACCGAATGGTGCGGCTGGTGTAAAAAGTTGGACAAGGACACTTATGGGGATGCAAGAGTTATAGCGGCGGTAAAAGAATTTGTCTGCGCTAAAATAGACGCGGAAAAAAACCAGGCGCTTGCCCGGCAATATAAGGTGCAGGGATTTCCTACCACTGTTTTTTTAGATTCGGAGGGAAATCTAATCGAAGCAATTCCCGGCTATATGACTGCGGAGCAGTTTTTGGAAGTGCTGAATAAAATATCGGAGTCTCTCCGCGGTAGCTCGGGCTGAATAGCCTTGCCTATATATAAAGGAATGCAGACGCTATGGCCGTAAAAAAAAGATGGGCTGTTTTTGGGGTTGTTTTATGTGCCGGGCTGATGCTGGTATATGCCTTGCCGCTGCGCCCGATGCTCTTAAACGGCAAATTCATGGTGATTGAGACGGCGAGGACGCCGCAGCAGCGTAGCCGGGGATTACAGGGCAGGAGCTATCTTGATAAGCAGCGGGGCATGCTTTTTGTCTTTCCCGAGGAAGCGATGCCGCAGTTTTGGATGAAGGATACGTTTATTCCCCTGGAGATCGCTTTTATTGATAAGCAGAAAAGGATCGTTGATATCCAAGAGATGATTCCTTTGCGCACGGATATGATATATTCACCGTCTAAAAAGGTGTGCTATGCGTTGGAGATGAATTCCGGCTGGTTCAAGGCAAATAACGTAAAGGTCGGCGACCGGATTTTTTTCTGGTAGGATAGTGTCAAAAGTTGCATGAAAGGATAAGAAACAAACCACAGAGGCCGCAGAGAAGAGAAAAGGGTGATAAAAATCATATAATCCGCATGTAAGCGGTAGAAATAAAACCATCTCAAAAGTAAAAAAATAGCTATAATCTTGATTTTATAAAAAGTTCTATGAGTGCGCCGGGACAATACATCTCTCACAGAGGACGCAAAGTCCACAAAGAAATATTAATAATGAATGAAAAAATTTGATTTCTCTGCGTGCTTGGTGAACTTTGTGAGAGAGGAATAGAATACAGTAATATTTTTGATTATTAAACCCAAGATTATTACCTTATTTGTTGTTGCAAAGAGGATAAAAAGACTAAGTTTAAGGTATAGGAATTTTCTTTTTGGACGCAGATGATCGCAGATTTATAGAATTTTTAAATCCTGATTTGTCTGCGAAAATCTGCGTCCTATTAAGTTGATGAGCGCACAAAGGTGATGATGGAAATAATGATTCAACATATTTAGTAGTAGCGGGCGATATTTTTATGGAAAAGCGTTTTGTGAAAGTAGTAGCGGCATTGGTAGAAAACAAAGGCTGCTTTTTAGTGGCGCAGCGCCTGGCCGGTGATGCCTATGGCCTATTGTGGGAATTTCCCGGAGGCAAGGTGGAAACGGGAGAAACCCCGGAGCAGGCTTTGCAGCGGGAAATGCGGGAAGAATTGGGGGTTGAAGTAGAGGTCGGAGCTAAAGTTGCCGGTTATGATGACGAATCGGAAGACTTAAGGATACATGTCGATTTGTACCAGTGCGATATTTTCGCCGGGGTACCGCTTCCGGTGGAGTGCAATGATGTTCGCTGGGTTTCTTTGGAACAGATGCAGGCGCTTCCGCTGGCTCCGGCAGATAAGAAAGTATTTTGTTTCCTGCGGGAAAAATATGCGTCTTCGCGAAGAAAAAATTTGACGTCCAAGCATATTTCTGGTAATATATTGCCTTAGTGATTAAGATTAAGGGGATGAATTGAAAAAGAAGATTTTGATTGTTGATGATGAAGTAGCTTTGGTTTTCATGTTTAAAGAGTTTTTGGAGTCCAAAGGCTATATCGTATTTCATGCTCCGGACGGAGAAAATGCGCTGAAATTGGTTAAGGAGATTATTCCGGACATTATTGTGCTTGACATTATAATGCCGAAAGTCGACGGTTTTACTGTGGCGAAGCAGATCCGTTATGATGAGCAGTTAAAAAACATTCCGATTATTGTTTTGTCCGCGCAGCAGGAAATGAAAGAATTGTTTGCGATTGAAGGAATACATGACTATCTGGTTAAGCCGGTTGATCAGAACGTGCTTTTGGAGATGGTCCGTAAAAGGGTGGGGCAGTAATCTGAAGTTTTTCTTTATTTCCCATAAAATAAAAAAAATCCTTGACAAAGAAATTTTTTATGGTATATTTTAAACCTTACACATTAGAAAAATATTATTTGTAGACAGCGCCCAGAAAGCGCTGCTGTAGCTCAGTCGGCAGAGCACGTCCTTGGTAAGGACGAGGTCAAGGGTTCGATTCCCTTCGGCAGCTTTAAATTAGCGAGGAGGTGCGTAATGGCGAAAGAGAAGTTTGAGAGAACAAAGCCGCATGTAAATATCGGAACGATTGGGCACGTAGATCACGGGAAGACAACGTTGACAGCGGCGATAACGAAGGTATTGTCGGCAAAAGGCCTGGCGACCTACATATCATATGACCAGGTGGCCAAGGCATCGGAATCGCAGGGAAGGCGCGATGACACGAAGATATTGACGATAGCGGTAAGCCATGTAGAATACTCAACGGAAAACCGGCATTACGCGCATATAGATTGTCCCGGGCACGCGGATTATATAAAGAACATGATTACGGGAGCGGCGCAGATGGACGGAGCGATACTGGTAGTATCGGCGCCGGACGGTCCGATGCCGCAGACAAGAGAACACATATTACTGGCAAGGCAGGTAGGCGTGCCGGCGATTGTCGTATTTTTAAATAAGGTAGATGTGGTGGATGATCCGGAGCTGTTGGATCTGGTGGAACTGGAAGTACGTGATTTATTAAACAAGTACAATTTTCCGGGAGACACGACGCCGATAATTCGCGGCTGTGCGTATGGTGCGTTGACCTGCGGATGCGCGAAGGACGATTGTCCGAAGTGCAAAGGTATATTGGAGCTGATGAAGGCGGCAGACGAGCATGTACCGGCGCCGAAGCGCGATATCGATAAGCCGTTTTTGCTGGCGGTGGAGGATGTATTTTCGATTACGGGCCGCGGGACAGTGGGAACGGGAAGAATCGAACGCGGTAAGGTAAAGGTCGGAGAAGAAGTCGAAATCATCGGGATGAAGAAAGAAGTAAAGAAGACGGTAGTAACGGGCGTAGAGATGTTCCGTAAGCTGCTGGATGAAGGAATAGCGGGAGATAACGTAGGCTTACTGCTGCGCGGTGTGGATAAGAATGATATCGGGCGCGGACAGGTAGTGGCAAAGCCGGGATCGATAACGCCGCATACGAAGTTTAAGGCGCAGGTGTACGTGTTGACGAAGGAAGAAGGCGGCCGGCATACGCCGTTTTTCAAAGGGTATCGTCCGCAGTTTTATTTTCGGACGACTGATGTAACCGGAGTGGTAACATTGCCGCCGGGAGTGGAGATGGTCATGCCCGGAGACAATGTAGGCGTAGAGGTAGAATTGATCGTACCGATAGCGATGGAAAAGGAACTGCGTTTTGCGATACGCGAAGGCGGACGAACTGTCGGTGCGGGAGTTATTTCGGAAATAATCGAATAATTTTAGGAAGGTGTAAGGCGATGGCGCAACAAAAAATCAGAATCAAATTAAAGGCATATGATCATCGTGTGTTGGACCAGTCCGCGGAAGAGATTGTAAATACGGCGAAGAAAACCGGAGCCAAGGTTGCTGGTCCTATACCTCTTCCGACGAGAAGATCGGTGTATACGGTATTACGTTCTCCGGTTATTGACAAGAAGTCCCGGGAGCAATTTCAGCTGCGTACGCATAAACGTTTGTTGGATATTATAGAACCGACGGCGAAGACAATCGATGCGCTTAAGAGGCTGGATTTACCTGCCGGCGTAGACGTAGAGATAAAGTAAAATCAGTTTAATTTTTGAAAGGGTAACAAATGCTTGGTATTCTAGGTAAAAAAGTAGGCATGACTCAAATATTCAGAGAAGATGGCGCTTGCGTGCCCGCGACCTCGATTGTTGCCGGCCCGTGCGTGGTGGTGCAGGTAAAAAGCAAGGATAATGAAGGCTACCAGGCAGTGCAGCTCGGATTTGCGGATAAAAAGGAAAAAAGAGCAACAAAGGCATTGAAAGGCCATTTTAAAAAGAGCAATTCGCCGGTAAAGCGGTTTGTGCGCGAAATTGCGACTAATGATAATGAGCAGTTTGAAGTTGGCCAGAAAATAGAAGTGGATATTTTTAAAGAGGGAGACTTTGTAGACGTAACCGGAACTTCCATCGGTAAGGGCTTCCAGGGCGGAATGAAACGCTGGGGATGGAGCGGCGGGCCGGGCAGTCATGGGTCGATGTCGCATCGCCGTCCGGGATCAATCGGTGCGAATACTACACCGGGAAGAGTCCTGCGCGGTCATCATCTTCCGGGACATATGGGAAATTGCAGAGTGACCGTGCAGAGTCTGGAGATCATAAAAGTTGACAAGGAAAACAACACGTTAGTTGTCAAGGGAGCTGTTCCCGGGCATAAAGGCAGCTATTTAATCGTAAGAAAGGCGAAGAAGAAGTAAGATGTTTACATTGCCAGTTGCTAATCTATCAGGAAAAGAAGTCGGTAAAGTAGAGCTAGACGAGAAATTGTTTGACGGGAAAGTGAATATTCCTTTATTGCATCAGGCTGTTTTGATGTATGCGGCAAACAAGCGTCAAGGCACAGCGTCAACTAAAACCCGCGCCAACGTCAGCGGCGGTAATTCAAAGCCGTGGCGGCAGAAAGGTACAGGGCGCGCGCGCGTGGGTTCCAGCCGAAGCCCGTTGTGGCGAAAGGGCGGAGTTGTGTTTGGTCCGCATCCGCGTGATTATTCTTATCAGTTACCGAAAAAGATGAAGAACCGGGCGCTGCTTTCCAGCCTTAATTCACGTTTAAACGATAACCTGGTGGTTGTTCTCGATGCGCTGAATATAGATTCCGGCAAGACGAAAGATTTTGCCAAGGCATTACAAACGTTAAGGCTCGAACGTAAGGTGTTGTTTGTCTGTGATAAACCGTCCGATTTGGCGCTGCGTTCGTCAAGGAATATAAAAACAGTTGGCCTAACGCAGTGGGAAACGGTAAACGCTGCCGATGTGCTGCGTTATGATAAGCTTGTGCTTACGCAGAAGGCGTTGGAGAATTTGACCGCGCGTTTAAAAAAAGGAGAATAGTCAGACGTGCAGAATCCATTTCGAATAATCAAATATGTGTTGCGTACCGAAAAAGGGACAACACTTGAAAAAGAAAATAAATATGTTTTCTGTGTCGATAAAAGTGCGAATAAGGTACAGATTAAAGAAGCGATTGAATATGTTTACCGGGTAAAAGTAGACGAGGTGAACACTTCGATTATGCCGGGTAAAATGAGAAGAATCCGCTATAAAGCGGGAAAAACTTCCGATTGGAAGAAGGCAATAGTAACGCTGGGAAAAGGGCAAAAAATCAATATTGCGTAGTGTAGAGTATCGCCTGTCTTTAGAGGCTGGTGATTAACTCATCCGCCGTAAATAACGGCGGGGTTAATATAGTACTTCGACTCGTAAGAAGCGGTAAAGTTTTCGTTGATAATTTTACCGCACTCGTCGGAGTTAATTCGCACGGTAACTTATGTTCGCTGTCGCTCCATAAGTTACGTGCTTATTAAGGAGAAGGAAGACGTGGGAATAAAACGATATAAGCCGACAACACCGGGGATGCGCTGGCGCACAGGTGCTGATTTTTCTGAGATTACGAAGACCAAACCGGAAAAATCATTAACTAAAGCTTTGAAAAAGAGCGGTGGCAGAAATGCGCAAGGCCGGATTACATGTCGTCACCGTGGTGGCGGACATAAACGCCGTTATCGTATTATTGATTTTAAGCGTGATAAACGTGATATGCCGGCAAAGGTGCTTTCCATAGAATATGATCCGAACCGTTCCAGCCGCATCGCGCTGGTCCAATATGCGGATAACGAGAAACGTTATATTGTCGCGCCGATGGACTTACGGGTTAATGACGAGATAATGTCCGGGGAGAATGTAGAAATAAAGTCCGGCAATGCAATGCCGATTAAGAATATCCCGATGGGAACATTTATACATAATATTGAATTGGTTCCCGGTAATGGCGCTATATTTGTCAGGAGCGCCGGAGTTTCCGCGCAGGTTATGGCTAAAGAAGGAAAATATGCGCATGTGAAAATGCCTTCCGGAGAGATTCGTTTGATTGCCGTGGGTTGCTATGCGGTAATCGGTCAGGTGGGAAATCCGGATCATGAAGCGATTTCACTAGGTAAAGCCGGAAGAACCCGCTGGCTGGGGATACGGCCCACGGTACGCGGTGTGGCGATGAACCCTGTAGACCATCCGCATGGCGGAGGCGAAGGAAAAGCCGGACAGGGAAATCCGCATCCGGTTTCACCTTGGGGGCAGCCTTCAAAAGGGTACAGGACCCGTAAGGGGAAGAAAATGTCGAATAAGTTTATCGTAAAACGTCGGTCAAAATAAAGTAATAAACAGGAGCAATGGGATATGTCGCGTTCAGTTAAAAAAGGTCCATATATAGATCCGAGATTGATGGAAAAGTTTGAGAAGATGAAGCAGAGTAATGACCGCAGGCCGCTTAAAACCTGGGCGCGGCGTTCGACAATTACTCCGGAATTTGTCGGTTTCACTTTTTCCGTGCATAACGGCAAATCATTCGTGCCGGTTTTTGTCACGGAAAACATGGTGGGACATAAATTGGGCGAGTTTTCGCCGACGCGTTTATTCCGTAAACACGGCGGGGTAAAGGCGAAACAGGCAGAGCAGAAAAAATAACGCCTGAATAAGGACAGATATAGAGGATTGTCTGTACATAAAGGTAAAAAAATCAACAAATCAGAGGTATAGCGATGATTGCAAGTGCAAAAGCACGACATATCAGAATGTCTGCGAGAAAAGCAAGAATAGTACTGACGCTTGTGCGCGGGAAGCCGGCGCAGCAGGCGTTGAGTGTTTTGGAAAATACCCGTAAGAAGGCAGCGTTGGTGGTAAATAAGCTTCTGCGTTCGGCACTGGCCAATGCAAAAAATAAAGGCATCGAAGAAGAGGGGTTATATGTTTCCAAGATTCATGCCGACGAAGGGGCAACCTGGAAACGTTTTCGCGCCGCCTCTTTCGGCCGTGCTTCCCGCGTGCGCAAACGCACATGCCATATTACGGTTGAGCTTGATAAAAAGATTATAGTGCCGAAAGTAAAAGTAGCCGAGGCAGCAAAGAAGAAAAGAACGAGTAAAACGGAAACGGAAAAGCAATAACAGTACGCTGTGAGGAGGAAAAGTGGGACAAAAAGTACATCCCTTAAGTTTTAGATTGGGGTATATTAAAGATTGGGGATCCCGCTGGTATGCGAAGCGCAAAGATTTTTCCGCATATCTGATGGAAGACCTTAAAATCAGAAAATTCATTAAAAAAGAATTTGCTTCGGCAAGTGTTTCTAAAGTAGATATCGAAAGAGCGGCAAACCGGGTGCGCATAATCATTTATTCCGGCAGGCCGGGAGTTATTATCGGCCGCCGCGGAGCGGATATCGACCGGCTGCGTGATGAGCTGCAGGGGATGACGAAAAAAGAAATATATGTCGACATAAAAGAAGTGCAAAATCCCTCCACGGACGCGCAGCTTGTGGCCGAGGGGGTGGCGTTTCAGTTGGAAAAACGCATTGCTTTCCGCCGGGCAATGAAAAAGGCCGTAGCGCAGGCAATAAGCAGCGGTGCGGGCGGGATAAAAATTATTTGCTCCGGACGTCTTGGCGGCGCGGAAATCGCGCGAACGGAAAAGTATAAAGCGGGAAAGGTTCCGCTGCATACGCTCCGTGCGGATATTGATTACGGATTTGCCGAGGCTCATACGACATACGGGGTGATTGGAGTGAAATGCTGGATTTATAAAGGAGATATTATTCTTGGCAAGAAGGCAAATGTTGATGAGCCGGTTATTAGTGAAGGAGATATCGAATAATGGTTTTGATGCCCAAAAGAGTAAAATTTCGTAAAAACCATCGCGGCCGCAGGAAGGGTATAGCAACAAACGGCGCACAGGTAAGCTTCGGAGAGTTTGGTTTGCAGGCTTTACATGCAGTGTGGTTAACGAATATTCAGCTGGAAGCGGCACGTGTGGCGCTAACGCGTTCGATTCGCCGCGGGGGAAAAGTCTGGATCCGGGTATTTCCCGATAAGGCAGTTACAAAAAAGCCGGCGGAAACAAGAATGGGAAAAGGTAAGGGTATGCCTGAGTACTGGGTGGCGGTAATTAAACCGGGAAAGATAATATTTGAGCTTGAAGGAATACCTGAGGATATGGCAAAGACGGCAATGCGGCGTGCGGCTTCGAAATTGCCGATGAAAACAAAATTTGTCAGCCGCTTACATGTTTAATTTATAACGAGGTAGTCGTATGGCAGTAAAGTCGAAAGAATATAAAGATTATACAAAGCCGGAGTTGGAAGATAAGCTGCGGCAGCTGGAAGAGGAATTGTTCGGTCTTAAGTTTCAATTAAAAACGACAAGTTTGGATAAACCGCATAAAATAAAAATGATACGCAAAAATATCGCACGCATAAAGACTTTTATGCGCCAGAGCCGGTTACAGGAAGAAAAAGCGCCGGAAAAGAAAAAAGCCTAGTGCGCAACAATTAAAATAAAGGGTGAATTGATAATGAGCAAAGCAAAAGGTCTGCAAAAACAGAGAATAGGGGTAGTAGTAAGCGATAAGATGGACAAAACGCGGGTAGTTCGTATTGAGCGTTTGACACAGCATCCTTTATATCTGAAAAGAATTAAAAAATTTGTGAATATCAAGATACACGATGAGAAGAACACGACAAAAGCCGGTGATAAGGTAAGGGTGATGGAAACACGGCCGTTATCCAGGGATAAACGTTGGAGATTAGTGGAAGTTATACAAGCGCATAAGGAGTAAACTTAAGATGATACAGATGCGTACAATTTTAAATGTTGCCGATAATTCCGGAGCCAAGAAAGTGAGTTGTATCGGTGTCCTGGCGCGGTCCGGCAAACGCTTTGCGCTAATTGGCGATATTATCACCTGCAATGTGAAAGAGGCGATGCCGGGTGCGGGAGTGAAAAAGGGAGAAGTCGTAAGGGCAGTTGTGGTGCGGACGTGTATGCCGATTCGGCGTAAAGACGGGACGTATCTGCGTTTCGACAGCAATGCCGTAGTTTTGATTGATATTCAGAACAATCCGCGCGGGACGCGGGTTTTTGGCCCGGTAGCGCGAGAGCTGCGAGATAAGAAATTTATGAAAATTGCTTCGCTTGCCCCGGAAGTTATATAAGATACCGGTAAATTATTACGATAACCCAGAAGAGAGAAGATAAAGAGTGATGAGAGTAAAAAAAGGTGATACCGTTTACGTAATGACGGGAAAGGAAAAAGGCAAAAAGGGAAAGGTATTGCAGTTTAATACCCAAAAAAACCGGGTACTGGTTCAGGGGATAAACTTTGTTAAAAGACATACGCGGCAAACGCGCCAGGACCAGCCGGGAGGAATTTTACAGAAAGAGAGTTCGCTGCATATTTCCAATCTTATGTTTTATTGCCCGCGTTGTTCGCGTGCGTCGCGTTTGGGGACAAAATTATTGTCCGATGGGTCTAAGGTAAGAATATGTAAAAAATGTCAAGAGATGGTGTAACGATGATACCGAGATTATTAGAAAAATACAGAAATGTGGTTGTGCCGGAGATGATTGAGCGTTTTAAGTTCAAGAGCAGGATGGAAGCCCCGCGTTTGGAAAAAATAGTTATCAATATGGGGATAGGCAAAGCAAGCGAGGATATTAAAATCCTGGAAGCGGTCGTACAGGATTTAGCATTGATCAGCGGACAGAAACCGGTGATAACCCGCGCGAAAAAAGCAATTGCGAATTTTAAGATTCGCAAGGGAATGCCGGTAGGATGCAAGGTCACGCTTCGCAAAGAGCGTATGTATGAATTCTTTGACCGTTTGATAAATATCACTCTGCCGCGTATTAGAGATTTCCGCGGTGTTTCTCCCAATGCGTTTGACGGCCAGGGCAATTATACTCTGGGAATCAGCGAACAGTCTATTTTCCCGGAGATTGAGATTGATAAGGTTAAACATGTACAGGGTATGGATATCGTTATTGTAATTAAGGCAAAAAACACCGAACAGTCGCGCGAACTGCTGCGGCTTTTTGGAATGCCTTTCCGGAGTTAAGGTGATATGGCAAAAAAAAGTCAAATTATAAGAGCTGCCCGTCCGCAAAAATTCAGAACGCGCCGTTATGTCCGCTGTAAGGTATGCGGGCGCGCACGCGGGTTTATGCGCCGTTTTGAACTTTGCAGAATTTGTTTCAGGGAAATGGCGTCACGGGGCTTGATTCCCGGAGTGAACAAGGCAAGCTGGTAATTGGTGTTCAAAAAATTAAAGGCAACGTTAAAGAGTAACAGGAGAATCATATGAGCATTACTGATCCTATTGCTGATATGCTGACGGTAATTCGCAATGCGCAGGCGGTTAAGAAGGAAAAAGTTGATTTTCCCTCTTCAAAGCTTAAGGTGGAAATACTTAAGCTGGTAAAAGCGCACGGATATATTGTCGATTATCGGCGCATTGAAGACGGCAAGCAGGGAATATTGCGGGTGTATTTGCGTTATGCAAAAAACAAGGACGGCGTGATTACCGGATTGAAACGTATTTCTACTCCGGGATGCCGCCGGTATGTTGATAAAGAAAAAATTCCGCGGGTTTTAGGCGGAATGGGGATGGCAATTATGTCCACGCCAAAAGGGATCCTTAGCGATAAGGAAGCCCGGCATCAGAAACTTGGCGGGGAAGTACTCTGTTATATATGGTGAGGGATTATGTCAAGAATAGGTGTACGGCCGGTAATTATTCTAAAGGGTATTAAGGTAAACGTAACTCAAAATGCGGTCAATATCGAAGGCCAAAAAGGAAAACTTGATTTTCCTTTAAGCCAGCGCATTAAGGTAACCGCGGAAGACAATAAGATTAAAGTGAGCCGTCTCGGTAATAGTAAGGCGGACCGGGCATTGCATGGTTTAACCCGGGCAATGATTGCGAACATGGTCAAAGGGGTCAGCGAAGGATTTGTGAAGGAGCTTGAGTTGGTCGGGGTCGGCTATCGGGCGCAGCTGGCCGGTAAAAAATTGACAATGCAGTTGGGTTTTTCGCATTCTATTGAATACAAAATACCGGATGGAGTGACCATAGAAGTTCCCAAGCAGACGCAGATTATTATTAAAAGTATCGATAAACAGAAAGTCGGGCAGGTTGCGGCAAATATACGTGCGTTCCGGCCGCCGGAGCCATATAAAGGCAAAGGGGTTCGCTATGTCGGTGAACAGGTCAGGCGCAAGGCCGGTAAGGCAATGGCCAGTAAATAGTTGATATCATTCATTAGGGTAATTTTTACGGTAGGTGTGATATATGAAAACTGCAAGAGTAAAAAGGCATAGACGGATACGTAAGAAGGTAGTAGGGACAAAGGAAATACCGCGTTTGAGCGTGTATAAAAGTCTTAATAATATCTACGCTCAATTGGTTGACGATGATAATCACAACACATTGTTAACCTGTTCAACGCAGCAAAAGGAATTTACGGAAAAGGGTGTTAAAGGAAGTAATCTGAAGTCTGCGGCATTGTTGGGTGAGTTTATCGCCAAAAAGGCAAAGGAAAAAGGTATTGAAAAGATAGTTTTTGACCGCGGAGGATATCTCTACCATGGTTGCATAAGGACTTTTGCGGAAGCGGCGCGAAAAGGTGGTTTGGAATTTTAACTTTTTTGCAAAGGATAAGGTGGAAAATTGGAACAGATCGTAAGTAATGGACAGCAGGTAGAAATTATTGATAAGGTAATTGCGATTAACCGCGTATCGAAAGCGCATAAAGGCGGAAAGAAAATGTCTTTTACGGCACTGGTTATTGCCGGTGACGGCCGCAGCAAAGTCGGATGCGGATTAGGCAGAGCGAATGAGGTTGCCGATGCGATACGTAAAGGCGTAAGTACGGCACGCAAAAATATGATTGAAGTTCCGCTTAAGGGGACGACGATTCCGCATGAAATAATCGGCAAGTTCAGCGCGGCGCGCGTGTTGCTGAAACCGGCATGGGAAGGTACCGGTGTTATTGCCGGCAGCTCGGTTCGTGCCATCTGTGAGTTGGCGGGGATAAAAAATATCTTAACCAAATCATTGCGTTCCGATAACGTGATTAATGTAGCGAAAGCAACCATGTCAGGGCTTAAGGCTTTAAAAAGGCATATAGAATTGAAGCAGGAATTGGCCGAAGCAAATTCAAACGAAAATGCGGAGCCGGCTGCGGCGGCGGAAGATGCAGTTATAAATAAGGAAAAGGGCGACGACGATGTTAAAGTTGAATAATATATCATCTCCTAAAGGCGCGCGAAAAAAGAGAAAGATGGTTGGCCGCGGTTCCGGGTCCGGACATGGAAAAACCTCCGGAAGGGGCCATAAGGGGCAGTTATCACGTACGGGAAAAAGTAAACGCCCGGGGTTTGAAGGCGGGCAGACGCCGCTGATCAGAAGAATTCCCAAGCGCGGCTTTACGAGTAAATTCAAAAAAGAATACCAGCTGATTAATCTGGAAAACCTCGATAAATGCCGGGCAAACAGCGCGGTGGGGCCGAAAGAATTCATGGAAATGGGGCTGATTAATAAACCCCATATTCCGGTGAAAATACTGGGCAAAGGAAAGATTACGAAGTCAATAACGGTTAAGGCGCACAAGTTTTCCGAGACGGCTTTGAAGGCGATTGCCGAACAGGGCGGGAAAACGGAAATAATAAAGGCGCCGCTAACGCAGGCCGCGGAAAAGAAATAACTCCGGTTTTCACTAGGCAGGCTGTTTTCAAAAAAATAGATAGGGATAATAATGATTAGAACGATTAAGGCTTTAATGAATTCCTTTAAGATCCCCGACTTGCGGCAGAGAATCTTATTTACGCTGGCATTGATTGCGGTTTACCGGCTTGGCTGTTTTATCCCGATACCGGGGATCAACAGTGAGGCCTTGGCGCAGTTTTTTGCCAATGTTACGAATCAACAGGGTGGTACCCTGTTTGATATCATGGATCTATTTACCGGCCGCGCCTTGAGCCAGATGACGATTTTTGCCTTAGGGATAATGCCCTATATCTCCAGTTCGATCATTATGCAGCTGCTCACGGTAGTCATCCCGCAGCTGGAAAAGCTGGCTAAAGAAGGCAGTGATTACGGCCGCAAAAAGATTATGCAGTATACGCGTTACGGAACGGTCGGACTGGCTCTGTTCCAATCGTTTATAATCAGCGTATATCTGGAAGACCCGGCGCATTTTATGGGATTGTCTATTGTGGAACACGGAGGCTGGGGATTCCGGCTGCTGACGATAATTACGCTGACTTCCGGCACGGCATTCATTATGTGGCTGGGAGAGCAGATAACCGAAAGGGGTATCGGCAACGGTATGTCCATCTTGATAACTATCGGCATTGTTTCCCGCCTACCGACGGCATTGCGTTTTGTCTGGCAGATGATATCGCCTTTTTCTCCGGAGAACAGGCAGATTGAGCCTTATACGCCGGTAATTATGATTACGCTGTTTGTTGCCGTTATTGTTTTTGTCGTGCTTATTACGGAAGGCCAGCGCCGGATTCCCGTGGAATACGCGAAGAGGATAGTCGGCAGAAAGGTCTACGGAGGACAGAGCACTTATATTCCGCTGCGGGTTAATCATTCCGGAGTTATTCCGATAATATTCGCGCAGTCGATTATCCTGTTTCCGGCTACAATCGGGCAATTTGTCCCTAAATTACAGCAGTTTGCCGAGGCGCTGATGCGCGGCAACTGGTTATATACGCTTGTTTACAGTTTGCTGATTATTTTCTTTGCTTATTTTTATACTGCAGTTACTTTTAACACGCAGGACGTGGCGCAGAATATGAAAAAATACGGCGGATTTATTCCCGGCATACGCGCGGGGAAGCCGACCGCGGAGTATTTGGATTATGTATTGACGCATATCACTTTGCCGGGGGCGATATTCCTGGCGATAATCGCCGTTACCCCGGACGGCATCATGGCCTGGCTGAAAGTGCCTTATCTGGTAGCCAGCTTTTTCGGCGGTACGGGGTTATTAATTATTGTCGGGGTTATGCTCGAAACCATGCGGCAGATTGAGTCTCATTTACTTATGCGGCATTATGAAGGATTCATGAAAAAGGGACATCTGCGGGGACGGCGTTAACAAGGAGTTAAGAGTATATGCGTCTTGTATTATTAGGCCCTCCGGGTGCGGGAAAAGGAACGCAGGCGAATGTTCTTTGTAAGGAATTTAAGGTTTTACATATATCAACCGGTGATTTGCTTCGGGAAGCGGTACGCAACAAGGCTGCGGTAGGTTTGGAAGCAAAGGCATACATGGATAAAGGGGAACTTGTTCCGGATGAAATCGTGACGAAGATGATTACGGAAAAATTGAAGGATACCGATGTCAGCAGCGGGTTTATCCTGGACGGTTTTCCGCGCACGAAACGCCAGGCGGAAATACTGGATAAGGCGCTGGAAACACTGCGGCTGCCTTTGGATATGGTCGTTTATTTTGAAACAAAAGAAGATACGATCCTGCGCCGCCTTACCGGCAGGCGCGTTTGCCGAAAATGCGGCTATAATTTCCATGTGACAAATATTCCGCCCAAAAAAGAGGGTGTGTGCGATTATTGCGGGGGCGAATTATATCAGCGTGATGACGATAAGGAAGTGACGATAAGAAAAAGGATTGATGTCTATAATAACCAGACGAAAGAACTTATAGATTATTATACGGAAAAAAAATTATTACATAAAGCGTCGGGAGACTTGGAGGTTAATGCCTTGTTTTCGGAGCTTAAGAAGGGTTTTAAAGAATCCGGCATGATATGATTCCGCTAAAGACAAAAAGCGAGATTGAGAAAATAAGAAAAGCCGGTGCGATTGTTACGAAGACGTTAAAATTTTTGAAATCAATAATAGTTCCGGGAATAACCACCCTGGAGTTGGACGAAAAAGCGGCTAAGTTTATTAAGAAACACAATGGCAATGCCGCTTTTTACGGGTATCACGGATATCCGGCACATATATGCGTGTCGATAAATGAAGAAGTAGTGCATGGGATCCCCAGCGGCAGGGTTATTTTGGAAGGCGACATTGCTAGTATAGATGTCGGGATTGAATATAACGGGTATTTCGGCGACGCGGCGTTAACCTTTCCCGTGGGGAAGGTAACGAAAGAAGCGGCACAGTTGATTGAAGTAACCCGTGAAGCTCTTTATAAAGGCATAGCTTTGGCAAGGCCGGGAAATCATCTTTATGATATTTCGCATGCCGTGCAGGAGCATGCGGAGAATACCGGATTTAGCGTAGTAAGAGATTTTGTCGGTCATGGTATCGGCGCGAAGTTGCATGAAGAACCGCAAGTGCCTAATTTCGGCAATCCGGGCAGCGGGGTAAATCTTGAACCCGGGATGGTGTTGGCGATTGAGCCCATGGTTAATG
>JAHIOQ010000024.1 GCA_018895275.1 Candidatus Omnitrophota bacterium | reverse complement strand
TTACAGTTACGCGATAAGAGATGCCATCAAAGCTGTTGATATAAAAGCTATTGAAGTGCATTTATCCGATATTAAAAATAGAGAAAGTTTTCGCAAGAAATCGGTTATCCGTCCCGTTTGCAAACGCCAAATATGCGGACTTGGAAAAAACTCCTATATTAAAGCCATAGATTTTTGCATGGAGCAATGATAAGCAAGAATAAATCTCTATCCTTCCTCAATATGGCGGACAATAGCGTCCAGGCGCAAGGATATCATCCGGATCCACCGTCTGTTTAAGACTTTGGACCAGTCGCCAGTAGCTGGTATCCGCGCCGGTTACCAAATTCATGTATTGTACTCCCATGCGATAAGGTAAATAGCCCTCTGTTCGTCCGGTTTCAAACAATTCACGATAGCAAGCGTCAGCGCGGTCCGACTCTTCAGGGTTATTGGCATCAAATAAGATAGGTACGGTACTATCAAAAACCCTTGGTGAAAGGCTGGTAAGCGTAATAAGCGGTTCAATTTGGTGTTTCCGACAGATTGTCTCCACCATTGTCACATAGTTTCGCACTCTTTCCGCGCTCATAGGAACAAGTGGAGAATACCATGTCAATCCGCAACCATCTCTGGCCGGGTCAATATTGCCTTTTAGAGGCTGCCTCATTGATTTCCAATAGGCCAGAGGCAAGGCGATCTCACTTGGTTCGCCGCTTAGCAGTTGCAAGGTCAAATTAAGGTTCTCGGTCATCTTTCCGAGCCTTCCTCCGCGTTGCGGCAAGACGGAAGTAAAGTTATGGGCAAGCCGCGCTAAACTTGGCGTAAAAAACATGAGTCTTTTAACATGACCGCGCAGCCTCTTTCTCACTAAGCTTTTAGCCGCTTTTACTATGGAGCTGTCACCATACAGCGCTCCTACTCCGGTCCATGGGCAGATCTGATAGCGGCGAGACCTCTCGATGACCAGATTATCAGACATGATGCTACCCTGAGGAACGATGTCGCGCGGATAAGATTCAGTCATAGACATCATTCGTCGAGCATTCATAAGATTGATTGAACCGCTTATGCTGCCGACCTCGGTCAGAACATCTCTCACCGCCTCGACTGCCCCCTCAAGATCGCAATCTCTGGGCAGGCTGAAAAAAAACGCCTCTGTCCTTGTTGGAATGGGAGCAAGAGCGATTGTCATCTTGGTGATAATGCCGAAAGCTCCCTGTGTAAATAAACCGTCCAGATATGGCCCCATGCCCCACTTGAATGAATGGTCTAAATCTGAACAACCCAATCCGCTCAACGCTCCTTGATAAAGATCACCGTTCGGCAGTACCGCCTCCAGCCAAGTTACCGCCCCAAAATGATCCGCGTTAGGCGTAATGCCATATCCTCGTTCCACCGCATTGCCTACCAGACTACAGTCAGGTCCCGCGCCGGTAACCGGAACCAGATAATGCAGTTTGTGTTGGTCCAGAACATTGCGTAATTGGCTTTGGGTGACGCCAGGCTCAAGGGTTGCCAACCCTGTTGCGGCATCCAATGCCAAGATGCGATTCATCGCTGATAGATCTACCAGCGCGCATCCTTCTGTTACGGGATTAGCCGTGCCATAACCCCAATTGCGGCCGGTGCTTATGGGATAGACGGGAACTTTCCATTTACCGGCGATTTTCAAAAGGGAAATGACCTGCTCTACCGTAGCAGGCCGCAACACGGCAGGGATTGATTGTTTGAACCTTCCCGTATCTTGAGAAAAGCGAGCGACAGAATCAGTATCTGTTAATACCGCGCTTTCCCCAAGAGCGCGGCGCCAAGCTTCTATGGCGGCAGTTAGTTTATTGAACATTATAATAATCCTCCTAATCATTACTAAATTATTGGTTCGCTTTGCTTTCAGTTGGTAATAAACGGTCAAGGATTGGCAGCGCCAAGCGGCGCAGTAATAATCCGACACCGCCCCACAGTGTAATGAACCAGAACGGTACGCCGCCGCTTGGATTGCCGGGATAATGCCATTGGCCGGTCCAAACACCCATGTATTCGATAGCCGCGCCAAGCAGGATCATGTAGCCTGTATAAGCAATGTCCATTGGATCATGAAACAGTATCAGGCCAATGAGCAATAGAGCTCCCGTTACGGACAATAACAAAGTCGCGTCAGGTATAGTGGCGAAGGCGGTTGCGAAAAATATGGCCAAGGTCCAAACTGCTAAGCGCCGGTCTTGAGGCGGATGGTCCGCCAATAGGCGTTTAGTGTGTAGCAAATAGAAGCCCCACATGAACAGTTCGTATATGGGCATACCCAGAAAATCGGGGTTCCGGAAGGCAAAAATGCCTTGCTTGAGCGCGGCAATATTCATACCAGTGAAAAACGGACAGGCAATTAACACTAATGCCATTTCCGCCCGATTCAAGCGGCCGAAGGTCAAAATCCAAAGGACTAATAAAGCAAGCAGTTTGGCCTCATTGCCCGACATGAAGCCCAGTATAAGCAGGGTCATTGGAATCTGCAGAAGGATAAGTTTTTTAGGTGACATAGACTCCTAAATCAAATTTCGCGATGAGCGCGCAATCTTAACTATTTTTATTTGCGCAAATCCCTTATCTTCTACCAGCTTTTGATAGGAGTAGCTTGAGGCAAAAATGATTTCATAATGGCGCGGATCAAGAAAAGATGCCAACATCAAACAGCGCCCTACATGGGCGGCTGTCACGGCTTCCGGTATAAAAAGGATGCGGGTTTTATTGTCCATTTTGTTTATTCCGCGCTTTTGGGCTGTTTCCTAATTACTCAAATCGGTAAACTCTTCGCCATGACGGGCCAGATGGGGGAGTGGCGTTGCCGACGCGAAACATCATTAATGACAACTCAGCTTTGCCGGCGGGCAGAATGCCGTCCATAAGAGGTTCAGCTTGTTTGAGGAAACGGCGGTGGCGGGGTGAAAACGATCCTTGGCCGAGCTTGAAGGCATGCAATGCCAATGAAATAGCCGATGTCGGCTGCATTGCCAGCCCGCAAGCAGTTGTGGCCAGCCATATCCGTTGCATAAGCCGTCCCGCAGCGACATAATCTTTGGGAGAGGATTGCGGCACATTGAGCAATATAAAGGCGGACGATTTTTGATTAAGCCACACGGCGCGGCGGTTTATAAACCAGCTTGCGCCCAAAGTGTTGAGAAATGAGGCTAGTGCCCATGGTTTGAGAAATCTAAACGCCGCATCCATCAGCGCGTTTCCTAATTCCAAAGTTTTGACATGCATCCCGTCTTTGGTTTGTCTTGCCGAAAAATCATCCCATCTGATGTGATTGAAGAGATATTCGTGCAATGCTTCTGATTCAAAGAACATCTGTTCGCCTATCCCTGTTAAACGCGCTAATTTCTGAAACTCCGGAGTAGTCCTTTCAAATAGATGGAGCTCTGGTCCTGTTATAAGGGAAGCTTGCTCTAAAATATTTGAGCGCGCCGCGGGGGAAAGCGGCTGCTGCGCATATGGCCGGCGATTGGTGCGGCGCTCCATAATGGCGGAGAATAAAGGATCGTTTTTAGCCGGAGTTTCTTTAAAACTGCATTCGGCTATCAGGAGAGGATTCTTAGAATCCGGAAACAGGTTTGTCTGCATGGCATAACCGAGAGAGCCGGAAGCTATGTCCATATTTTCCAGAAGCGCGCCGAAAGATAAAAAAGCGGCGAGTTCTCCGATTTTGAGATATTTGAGATCTTTTGCGGGCACGCTAATAAGGCGCAATATGTCCACATGGCGCTCTATCTCCCATGATTGGCAATTATCGCCGGAAGGCGCGGCAACTCCGAAAGCTACTATTTTTTCAAGAATGTTTTTTTGCATGGAATTATTTCTCCTAAGTTAGGCAATAAGTTAATTCGGCAATATGGCAACAAGGAACAGCGTCCCGCCCCACAGGTAAAAAATCCTGAATACCAACTTCCTACAATAGTTGCAAAATTTTTTTGTCAAGATACTAACAAATGCGCGAATTTGCGGCGCAATATAGCGCGTTTTAAAGTTTGAAAAGGATTTTTTGCTCCCCATAAAACCCTTGATTGGCGATAAACGCCAAGATAAGGATCATACTGCGTGTAGAAAGGCGCGGGTTTAATATCGCCTCTTTTCAGCAATAAACCAACTGCCGCCGTGGACGCCATTGAGGCGCAAAGTACGCAGGAGGAGGCAAGGGCGGGGCCGCGTCCCGCTTTGAAGTCTATTTTGGAGGTATCCATATAGCGCAAATGCAGTGGTTTTGGGGATATCCCCACCGTAAAAGCCAGGATTTTTTCCGCTTTTGACATATGGTCATTCATACCGAAATAGTCGTCAAAACTCATGGCTTCGGGAGTAAATACAATGAGCGCGCAACCGAATCCCAGAGGCGCCGCGGTAATGACAGGAATGCCTTTTTTGCGCGCGGTATTGAAAAAAAGGCGTCTTGCGTCCGGCGCAAAATAATCAAGACCGTCCAAACCTATGTCCGCGCCTTCAAGAAACGAGTCTATGTTTTGGGGAGTGATTCCATCTTTAAAGACTGCCACATCGGCATCAGGATTAATACCTTTAACCATCTCCGCCATAACTTCGGCTTTGTTTTTTCCAAAAGTCGCGGTATTGGCGCCGTATTGGCGGTTGATATTAGCCGTCTCATAGATGTCGAAGTCAGCCAAGCGAAAATGCCCGATGCCCATGCGCGCCAGTGTTAAAAGGTGAATGCCTCCAACTCCTCCGGCGCCGGGGATGGCTATGACAGCTTTTTTCAGGCGCTGCTGTTCCGGCTCCGATGTTAAACCAATGTTTCGATTAAATGCTTCTTCGTAATAATTAGTATTATCCAGTATATGTTCCATGTTATGCCATTATATTAAAAACCATAGATTATTTAAAATCGGCTGAATCAAATCAAATATAATCCTAAGACAAGGCAGTAAACAAAATTCTTAGAATCTGTAACGAAGGTTAAGATAAGCAAGGTCTTTGGTATCAAATCGGCCAAATAGCGTCCATGGCTTGCCGCCAAACAGAAACAAACCGCTCTCAATTTCAAATCCATGCTTGATCTTATAGGAACAAAGCGGGTTAGCCATCCAATCTCCGTAGGTCGCCCTGTAAACCAATCCGGCTTCCGTGTGTAAATCATCCAGCAAGAAGTCTCTGTTTATGTTTAATGTAAACTGGTGAGAGAATCGTTTTGTTTCATGGAGCGGCTCGTAATCCAAAATCAAGTCCGCCGCGGCCTGAATATTAAAATACACATTGTTTGCCGCAGTATGGTCGAGTCCAATACCCGCGGAAATTATGTTTTTTCGAGTCAATGTAAAATCGGCGCGGTTCACAGGTTGAGCTGAAAGAAAAGCGAGCTCTCCTCTAATGCCGTATTCCCCCGCAACTGTTTCAAAATCCATGCCCAAAACAGTATTCCGTTTATAGTCCTCCTTGATAAGCAAGTCCTGCTGTCCCGCCGTTATTAAATTTAGCATATTCTCGGCGGAAGGCGCAAACAAAAAACCTTTAACAAGAGCGCCTTTTGCGGTTTGCTCTTTCAGCCCCGGCATCCTGTCAAGTAACGACATGGCATAGAAACCATAATCGGTATCTCGAAGTTTTGTCCTCAGCCGTATGGCAAACTCGGGATCCTTCGGCGACTTGCCATTTCCGATTGTTATGGCATTGACCGCATCCTTGATCTGCTGAGGATAGGAGCCAGCGGCAATTAAATCCTTCATGTGGCCGAAAATAGACCAGTCGGTTCCGAAGTATTTAACCTGTGCGGGATCAAACTTGGGCAGGACCAGCGCCTCCGCCTGCGCGTTTTTCCAGAAGTATTCGATCCTCAACATCATAACCGGCAGTTTTCTATCCTGTTTATTATTGAGAGCAAACCAGTCATAATCATGGGGTGAAATTCGGTCAAGTATTGCTATTTCGTCCAGCTTGCCCCATGTCACAATCTGCCGGCCAATACCCAAAACATATTTCTTGCCTCTAATCTCGCCGTAAGCTTCTCTCAAAGTCGCTGTAAAATCGGCGTTGCCTTTCTCAAGATTAAATATTTCTGATCGCGTGTCGCCGCTAAAAAAGAAAATTAAGCCCGCTTTTTTAAGGCCTATCCTACTCTCAATTCTAGCCAGTGTGTCCAGTGACTGTTCGGCTTCTCCTTCGCCGTATTTATCTATATCGAAATTAAGTCTTGATTGGATTTTTCCCTGTGTTTTGAATGTTACGGCAGACGGTTTGACAGGTTTAGGAAACTTTTTCCATGTGGCAAAAGTTTGATGTTTAATCACCAAAGCGGCTCTGATAATTTCCGCTGTTTTTTTTGACCCGGTTTTAACTGCGCGGTCAAGCGCGGTTATTCCCTTGTCGCTTTTCAGAGATACATTTGCCCCTTCGTAAATCAATAATAATGCGGTTTCCGCCGAGTTCCTGCTTGCCGCCCAATGCAATGACGTGTAACCGTTATCCAAGCGCGCGTTTACATCGGCGCCATTCCTGATTAATAACTCGGCGATGTCGCTGTAGTTAAGAGCGGCGGCTATATGTAGAGGCGTAATTCCTTTGTTTTTTGCTACTCTAGCGGCGGATGGCGTTTGCGTCAGTATCTTCTCAACACGCAAACGGTCCCTAGTGGAAACGGCATGATGTATTTCAGCCGCACGCGCCGCCGCAAGCGAAGATAGTATTAGTAATAAGATCAAGAAACAACGATAGATATTCATTGACTACTTCTCTTCCAGATTTCTTAAGGCGAATATTTTCTCTTCAAGCCCTGTATTATATTTAATCCCTTTTACCAGCAAAATCGTGCTGGTTTTGCGCTTGAAATTTTTCATCGTCGCAGTCATTGCCGTCCATATGCCCGCCTGCCGCTCCAGTTTACCGACGGTCAGTTGTTTGCTTTTCTTGCCTTTTTTATTATAGAAATCAACTTTTACTACCACAAAACTCTGCTTGTCAACCCAGACCTCGCTCTTTGAGTACTGCGAGTCATCGGGCTTCACCGGCATAACCTTAATTACATAGCAGTTGAACCCATTCCATTTCTCCTCTTTGATCAAAGTCTGCTTATCTCTATCGGGTTTGCGTCTTGACATATCCTCATAAGAGAAATCCGTATTCACAAAACTTTGTTTTTTCTGTCCGCCCACGATACGCCTAGCCCTGCCAAGCGCCGGCAAAAACAGATACTGGGTAGCATCGCCGTTTTCAACCTCAAGAGTGAGAAATTTTGTGCCTGCTATGTCGGCCGGCTCCGTGAATTCAAGAAAAGAATGGTTTAAAGCACCTTTATCTCTGAGCTTCATTATTAACTGTCTCTTTGTTTCGCGCCCTTTTTTATCAACCAAAATCATCTCCATCCGCGCAATGCTATCGGCGCCATCGTCCCTATTATAAACTTTCTCCGCAATTTGCCGTCCGGTCAGCTTTTTTTGCGCCGGTTTTATACCTGCCGCTATAAACAAAGCCAAAGCCGAAACAATTAGAGCATATCTCATTATTTCATCTCCTTTCGCGGATAAACCCGCCAATATTGGAAGCTATGCTTCATAAGGTGTCGGTAGCTATGTGAACGACCAATATTTATTTACTTATTTTCTGCCGTCCACGATCTTAGCGTCGCTTCCGTGAAATCTTGGTTTGAACCATATCGCAAGCGCGGGAATAACCAGCATATCGCCTATCATTGCGGTTATCATAAGCCCTGTGCACAGCAGACCAAATTGAAAGATCGGGACAAAATTTGAAAAGATCGCCACGCCAAAACTGCACATAAGGATGGCTGTCGTGAATATCATCGCCGAGCCCTTCTCCATCATAGTCTCCCTCATCGCAAATTCATAATTGCCCGTCTTTCGCAAGTTTTTTCCAAAACCATGCACATAATGTATGGTATGATCCACGATTATCCCCAGCGTAACCGCGGAAATGATTGAGGTCGCGGTATCAAGGCGGATCCCGAAAAAACCCATAATGCCGAAATTTATCATAAGCGGAATCACATTTGGCATCATGCTGACAAAACCGGCCGAAAATGACCTAAACATGATAAACATAAGTCCGAACACTATGCAGAATGATTGAATGAGACTTCGTATCTGTCCGTTTGTTACTGTTGTTACTCCCTCAGCCTCTGTGACGGTCGGCCCGACAATTTCAATGTCAAATGGACCGGAGATATTATCCCTGACATAGCCGCGCATCTCGGCCAGTATCCGGATGTACTCCGCTGAATTTCGCTCTTTCATTCGCGCTGTGACAAGCCCCCACGACCATCCGGAATCCACCAATTTCTCAAGGTCATCCTCGCCGTAGAGAAGCGTGTATTGTGAAACCATTTCGCGTGTCTCCGGAACAACATAAAATTCATTTTTTTCCTCATGGAAAGATTTGTTCATTTGTTTGAGATAATCAACAACCGACATTGTTTTATCAACTTCCGGCATCGTTTCAAGATGTCGCTGCAACTTTTCCATTTGCCTGAGGATTGCGGGATTTTTGATGCCATTTTCTGACTGTGTCTTGAATGAGAAATGTAGAAGCTGAATTCCCGTCAGATTTTTCTCCGTAAAAACCACGCTCTTATATATTTGGCTGTTACTGTCAAGCTGCGCGAGCAGGCTTGATTCCACCTTAATATTGAGAATGCCGGGCAATACAGCGCAGCCAAGAGCCAGCCACGCAATCACAATAATCTTGCTATATCTTATTATAAAATCACAAATTCCGGACAATAGTCTATTAACCCCCGAATCAGAATCTTCCACCTTCATCTCATCCACCAAACTGCCGCCAAGTCCTTTTATCTGCATCATCAGAGCCGGCAGAAATGTGAAAGTGACAAACCAGCCTATCAGCATTCCCGCTCCTGCAATCGCGCCCATCTGCCTGACCGCCGGACTGTCGCTTGAGACAAGCGATATGAAGCCGCCAAATGTGGTTATGCTGGTCATGAAACACGGTATAAACAGCTCTCGCATTGACGAGGCCAGTAGCAAAGTTTTATCCTTCCCCCTTTTGCGGAGCGTGTGCATAACAAAATGAAGCGAATCACCGACAATGCACCCCATAATTACGGGCGGAACAACAACAGTCACATTGTTAAGCGGCAGATCAAACAGATAAAACAGCGACATCGTGAAAAGAAGACTCACGGAAGTTCCCGCCGCAGGCGCCGCCATTACTTTCACTTTTCGGAAGGCAATAAAGAGCGTCGCTATCATTAACACTAATGCCAGCGGAAGAAAAATAGACATATCGTGCGCCATAAATTCCGAATAGTAATAAGACAGCGGAATGCCTCCGCTCAAATGTATCTCCATCCCGGCCGGAATGCCCGATGCTAATATCTTCTCAATATTCTCCACTACAATTCTTTTTTCCCCGCCTAAAAGCTCCGGAACTTCCGATACTTGGACAATAATGCCCGCAGTTTTGCCGTCGGGAGAAATCACATTTTTAGCGAAAAGCGGATTGGTTGTGGCTTTCTTGCGCAAATCCTGAAGCGCGTCCGAGCCGGACGGCACCTCTTCTATCAGCTTCTCCACAATAAAGTTGTCTTTCTCGCCGAGGATATCGTTCACCGTGGTCAGACTGATTACATCCTCGACATATTTCATATTTTCAAACTGCAAGGTCAGCTTATCAATGAATCGCAGATTTTTCTCGGTAAATATATCATCCGCGTGCAGCACAACCAACGCCTCTCCGCTACCGATATTAAATTCTTTCTCTATTTTCTTTGTCTCAATGAAGTTATGGGTTGTGGGATCAAAAAACGAATCAGTCATGTAATCAAGCCTAATGTGGGCTACTGACCACAAGCCGCCGACGATCAACAGCGCGTAGATAAACAGAACGACTCTTGAACGCCTCAAAGCAAAGTCAATCCATTTATTGCAAAGATTTTTAAACAGGTCAATGCTCATGCTCGGCATTGTCTCCTTTAAGGGATAAATGAGGATAACAGCTTTTAATATACATTAATTGTTCCGGCGACGCTTTTTCAAAAATATCCGACTTTTTCATGAAAAAATATTCCAAATCCCCGTTTGTTAAAGTATATTTTTTTTCCAATGATTCCGATAGTGTCTTGCCGCCAAAAAACATTTTATAAAGCCCCTTTCTATTTTTCAGTTTTTCTTTAGCTTTTGTTAAATCGCATTTAAAAGCAATGGCCGGCGCTTTGTTAACCGAGCCATAATGTTTCAAGCCACCCATCTGTTTGAAAGAAATAAACTTATAGAGGTATTGGTGGCTGGGATTTATAGCGATGCATAATTCGTTTAATCCCGCGGTATAAAAAGAATAATCCAGAACCAGTTTAAATAATTTGAAAACAAATGCGAGCTTGTTAAAATTAAACAAGGAAAACCAATTCTTTGGGAACAAATCCCCGTCCAAAGAAAGCTGAGAAACTTCGGCCACTTTAAGCCCGCCTTTTCTTAAAACATCCACTTCCTCCTTAAAAATGCTATCCATCGGCAAACCCAGAACGGAATCGGGGATAAGAGTAACCGTGGCTATTACTCTATTGTCTTGAAGGGCGACAAAAGTAACCGTAGAAGGAACGGCATTATGGAGCGAGAGTCTTAAAGTGCTCTTATAATGCTTGGGAATATAGCCGCGGCCGGCATACTCTTTATAGACCAAAGAGAAAGCCTCTTCTAGCTCGTCTCTTGTTCTTGCTACGCGGTAGATAGTTTCTTTTTCTTTAGGCATTTAGTTTTTTTATCTCCTCCATTATTTTATCGGTTGCTTGGCTGAGCGTATCCCGCGGAATTACTTCCATATTTACCTTCTCAAAAAGAATTGCCGGGCCAAAACGCGCTTCCAATCTTTTAAAAAATCTGGGAAAGATATTTCCAATCGGCCACGCCTCAAAAGTCCCTTTGACATAAACAGGAACAACAGGAGCGCCTGTTTTTAAGGCAAAAACCGCGACACCCGTATGGGCCGGAAGCATATTGCCCGGTTTTATTTCACAACGGCCCTCAGGAAAAATTAATACTTCTTCTTCATTATCCAAAACCGCCAAAGTGCTTTTGCTTGAACCATTGGTCGGTACGCAGCCCGTACCCTTTAACACCCACCCCAGCCACCAGATATTCATAACCCGTTTTGCCACTACAGAACGAACGCGCCGCGGGCTGATATGAAAAAT
>JAHIOQ010000023.1 GCA_018895275.1 Candidatus Omnitrophota bacterium | reverse complement strand
CTTTGATAGAGCGATATTCAGCTTTGCCAGATGCCTCTGCATCTGCTCCTTAACTTTGGCATACATCCGGACGGCTGTTTTCTTATCAATAGAAACAACCATTGCCTTACCGTTGTATCCCCGAGCAGTGAAGTGCGTGACAATATCCTCTGCGACTTTATTGAGACGATCTTCGCGAGTTATTAAATGATAGAAAGTTGAAAATTCTTGTTCCAGTTTCTCCTCTTCTTCCGGCGCGAGATCGTAGAAATTCATTACTCCTTCCAATTCCTTCTGAATATCCGGATTCACATTCTCAAGTTTTGGAACTCGATTCTCATAATAAAGTGGCACCGTGGCGCCATCTTCAACTGATTGGGCGAAATTGTAGGTAGAAACATAATCGCCGAACGCTTGCCGTGTTTTTTCCTCACCACCCGCCATCAGGGGCGTTCCCGTAAAGCCGATAAATGCCGCCTTGGGCAGGGCTATGCGCATGTTGGCCGCCATACGGTCGTATTGCGTGCGGTGGGCTTCATCAGCCATTACGATTATATCGTTTCTATTGGATAGCTCTTTTGGTTCAGTAAACTTTTGAATAAGCGTAAAAACATGACGGTGATCTTCTTTGAGTAGCTGCTGAAGGTGTACAACAGTTTCGGCATGCACTTCTTCTTCGTAAACAGCCCCGCAAGCGGCAAATGTTTTGTATATCTGCCGGTCAAGTTCTTTGCGGTCCGTAACTACAACAAAAGTGAAATTGCCGGTCAGTTTACGAAATACCTTTTGAGACAAGAAAACCATTGAATACGACTTGCCGGACCCTTGCGTGTGCCAGAAAACGCCGAGGCGGCCTTTGTTCTTATCCCTATTCTTCACTTCTTCAAAAGCCCGATTCACTCCGAAATACTGGAAGTAGCGGGCGATCGCTTTGATACGCTCTCCGCGGGAGTCATCAAAAAGAATAAAGTTCTCAATAATATCTAAAAGTCGCGACGGCTCGCATGTCCCCTTGATGACAGTCTCCAAACTTACTTTTCCGATTTCTTTCTCGTCTTTGATTTTTTTCCATTCGTTGAAATGCTCATACGCGCCGGTGAGGGTGCCGACTTTGCTTTCTATGCCGTTGGAAATGATGATAAAAGCGTTATACCAAAAGAGCTGGGGAATGGTGTCTTTGTAATCCCGGATGTTTTGCTGATAGGCATTGCGGAGATTTTTGTGCGATGCTTTGAGTTCAATAAGAACCAGAGGTAAGCCGTTTACAAAACCGATCAAATCCGGCCGGCGCTTGTGCAATTCGCCGGTAATCCAGAGCTGGGAAACCAGCATAAAGTGGTTTGCCTTCGGATTTTCAAAATCAATAACTTTTACCGTTTCGGTTTGCTGTTCACCTTTTTCATTTTCCGTCTCAACTTTTACGCCACCTTTAAGCAACTGCCACACTTCATGGTTAGCGTTAACCATGCTCATTGCCGAGCGATCTTTTATCATTTCATCAATCGCAAGGTTTAACGCTTCAGTAGACACATTGGGGTTGAGCTTCACCAAAGCGATTTTGAGATAATTCATCAGCACCACCTCTCCCGGATTCTCCCGTCCAAACTCCGCGTCCATTTCGCCAGAATACGCATTGGCAAAATTATCAACACCCCAAAGCTCGCCAAAAATCTTGACGGCGGTCTGCTCTATTAATTTGTCTTCAGAAAATTCGTTCATAATTTAAAATGGAATATCTTCAGGATCGACACTCACGACTTCTGTTTCCAAAAAAGCACCTTGCAGTTTTGACCATTCATCTTCTGCAAATCGTCCAGCATTTGAAAGAACGTACTTTTCATAAAATCTTTTCACGTCTGGATCTTTGGCTATCCAAGCAACCTGTGAGTTCATAAGTGCAGCTCTACCAATATTTTTTACCTGATCTTCAGAAAAGTTTATAAACTTAGATAATCTTTTTATAATTTCGTGGGTTGTGGAAAAATTTGGGCTTTCAAACAACTCTTGGATAAGCTTGTCTTTCTCTTCCTCCCATCTCAATT
>JAHIOQ010000022.1 GCA_018895275.1 Candidatus Omnitrophota bacterium | reverse complement strand
TATGCTGTCTGTTTTTTTCCATGGGTACGCCGATGCTCTTAGGCGGCGACGAATTCCTGCGCACGCAGAAAGGGAACAATAACGCCTATTGCCAGGATAACGCCCTAAGCTGGTTTGACTGGAGCCTGCTGGAAAAGAATTCGGATATATTCGGGTTTTGCCGGAAGGCGATTGCTTTACGGAAAAAGTACGCGGTTTTTCATAATAAAAACTTTCCAGCTAAACGCCGCCGCGATGAAACGGTTTTCCCGCACGTGCGCTGGTTTGGAAAAGATTTAAAATCTCCCCTCTGGGAAGACCGTAACGGAAGGATTATTTGCTGTGAAATCGACGGCCGCCGCTTTTCTATGCGCAGGGGCAATTATGTGCTTTTTCTTATCCTTAACAGCCACGCGATTTCACATATGGCCCTATTGCCCCAATATAAGGGGATGAGGTGGCACAGGATTATTGACACCGGTCTTAAAGGAGAACGCAGTTTCGCGGCAGAGGGAAAAGAACCCTTATCGAAAGAACAGGGATATTATGAAGCGCAGGAGCGAAGTGTTGTCTTGCTTATAAGTAAAAAACATCGAAAGGCCTAAAAAAGGTACTTCTCGATTATTCGGACAAAAAGAGAAAGAGGATGTAGAGGAAGAGTTAATCAGCAACCCTTATCCGCGGAATTTGCAGGCGATTCATAATCTAAAAAGAGACGCCTTGTTTCTGCGCAAGAAGTGGATTTAGGATTGCGAGGTTCTGGTGGGGATAGACAATGATAAGAAGGGCCGGGAAAAAATACTTTACCCCGTTAGAGAAAGCCCCCGACGAAGTCGGGGGTGGATATCAGGGAGATGACGGTAGTTCAAAGCCACCGTCGAGCATAACCGTTAGAGGACGAAGTTCTCTAACGGGGTTTATATGGCTGGTTGTATTTTCGGTTACGCTCTTTGTAATAAGCTTGTTTTGGTTTCTTTTTACCGAACAAGGCGCTAAATTTACCGCTCGTCTCGTGTTTTCGCGTTACTGCAGTATTGACGCGGTGAGTATCGCGCATGCAGAGGGAAATTTTCTGGATGTGCTTACGTTGCGCGGTATTGTTATCAGAAATGTGCGGGAATTACCTGCGGGCAGTATTATTTCAATCCGTGAATTGAAGCTTGCGGTCCGGCATGGTTTTGAGGTAAGGGTTGATAAAGCGTGCATAATGTTTCCGGGCAATAATGCGGTTATTATTAATGGGAAATATGAGCAGGGTGTTTTTGATTTTGTCGTCAGGGCGCCGCGGCTTGATGCTGTAACCATGGCGGGAATCTTGCCGCGAAAAGATTTTTTCTCCGGCATAACCGGCCGTATTTCAGACGCGGTAATTATTGTCAAAGGCACACCGGAGAAGCTGAGTCTTAACGGTATATTTTCCGTTTTTGATATGGCCAGAGGCCGGGTTAGCGTGAAAGATTCCCATTGCATGCTTGATCTGAGCGTGGCGGATATTTTCGCTATTCCCGCCGTGTCCGGAGAACTGGTCTGTAACGATGTGCTCATTTGGCTTGATGGCAGCGGCATGAATAAGGTGAACATCCAATACGCCAGGCTGCTCATCGGCAAAGATGATTATCTAAATCCGGAGTTGGAAATAAACAACGGAAAATTATTTTTCCCTGGCTCGGACACCTTATTTTTTTACGGAAACTATAGGGAAGGGATGGTAACTGCCAGTTTTTATTCGGGCTATGTGGATATAAAGGCAATCGGAAGCCTTTTTCCGGATAATCGCATATTAAAAAAGACGAAGGGGGCGTTGCGTAATATCGATATTACGGCTAAAGGCCCGGTACAGGCGCTTGAGATCAACGGCAATTTTATCACTGAAAAAATATCAATAAATGCGTTTTCCGGCAGGGATATTCCGGTTTCGTTTGCTTTGAGTTTAAAGAATATGTTTCAGGATTTAAATTTAAACGGCACGGTAATGTTTAAGGGAGGAACGGTTAGCGGTAACCGAATCGCGAAAATTAAAATTACCAAAGGCCGTATATTATTTTCGGGAAATTGGCGGAACCCGGAACTTGATTTTAAAGGCAATTCCTTGGTAGAACGCACGAAAATCAAGGTCTCCGTTAGGGGAACGGCCGAGAAACCGGAATTGAAATTAACCTCCGAGCCGTCGCTTCCGGAAGGCAATTTAATGATAATGCTGGTAACAGGTAAAAGCTGGAAGCGCTCTCAGGAGAGTATTGGCATGGGTAAGATAGATCCGGACATAGCCCTTGATTTTATCGATTATTTTCTCTTCGGCGGCGCGGGCGCTAAAATAGCGGAATATCTAGGGATTAGCGACATTGTGCTCCGGGTGGACAAAACAACAAAAAAAATGGGGGTTAGTAAGGATATTTCCGATAAGGTGGCGGTAACTTATGGGATAGAGCAATCGAAAACCGCGGAAGAACGGACGCAATTGCGCCAGGAAGTAAAGGGAGTTTATAAAGTAACGGATACGTTTTCCGTGGAAGGAGAGAAAGAACTGGAATCGGAAAAACAGCAAAATAATTTTAAGACAAATGAAAATTTGTGGTTAAAATATAAGAAGGAGTTTTAATCTAAGGATTCTGTAAAAAGTTAGAGAATCAAAGGGGTGTTAAATAATTCAACTATAAGGGAAAGGAGATTATTATGAATTGGAAATGGGTGTTGGTAATAGTGTTGATGGTAATTCTTTTTATTTTTGCCCTGCAGAACCATGAGGCGATGAATATCCGGTTTTTGTTGTGGTCGCTGCACACCAGCCAGGCAATCGTTATCTTTTCTTCGTTAATCACCGGGGTTATTGTCGGTATGCTTTTATCGCTGCTGCGCAAGAAATGAGGCGGAAGCGTAAAAATGAATTTTAATTAAGAGGAGTTATAAATAGCTTATGGCGGACAAAGATTATTATCAGGTTTTGGGCGTAAAAGAAAAGGCCTCGATTGATGAGATAAAGTCTGCGTACCGGAGCCTGGCGTTGAAATATCATCCTGACCGCGTTTCAGGTAAAGGCAAGCAGGCGGCGGAAGAGAAGTTTAAGGGAATATCCGCTGCCTATTATGTGCTCAGCGATCCGAAACGCCGCGGAGAATACGACGAGTACCGCCAGGGAGTGCATTCTTATGGCCGCGGATACGCCGGGGCCGGTGATTTTGCTTCGCAGGCAGGTTTTAGTTTTGAAGACCTGCTGCGGCATTTTAGCGCGCAGCAGTCGAGCCGCGGGGGACGGTGTAACCGCACAAGCGATCGATACTTCTTTTTTGACGATTTGTCCGATGTCTTCGGCGGATTCGGCAATGCTGATGAAGGAATGTCCGCTGCTGGTGACTACGGCTTGGACGATAACGCAGTGCGCCAAAAATACGATACGAATACCTACGCGACTCTGGATATCCCGCAGAATCTCGCGCTAAAAGGCGGCGAGGTAAAGTTTAAATTAAGCAGCGGCAAGACGATTGTCTTAAAAGTAAACCCGGATACGAAAAACAACCAGAAGATCAGGCTAAAGGATTTGGGGCAATTATGCCCGACATGCGACCATAAGGGCGACTTGATTGTTACCTTGCGGATTCTCCGTTAACCTGGAGGAAATATTTTGCCTTGACGGTTTGATTGGCGGATATTTTGACAAGAAACTTCGCGCACCAACAAAGTTGGTGCACTCAGAACTTTTCCTTGCAAAGTTTCAGTGGTTAGGAAAGTTTTATACTTTCCTATACCATAAAAAATATCTTTACTATAAAGGTTTTTTTTGTGTTAAAATATGCAGCTATGGAAGCAAAGTAATATCCTCGGCAGGAGGATTTTTTTAAAAAGAAAGTAGGTGCGCGATGGGTAGTAAAAAGTTTTTGGTTTGGACTGTAGTGGCGGCAATATTGTTTTTTTATGGCGGATTCTCTTATGCCGGTGATGATACGTCACGGGAAGATAAGAAGAAGCAGCAGATTGAAGAGATGCAGAAAAGGTTTGAATGGTGGCCCAGCGACGCAAAACCGGCGCCGGTAAAGGACCAGGAAAGAGCGGGGTATTGGTGGTGGCCGACAGAGCCGGGCGAAAAGCGACCCTGGGGAAACAGGGGCTATGTGTATGTGTACAAAATAATTTTTGATTATAAAGAAGAAGAGTTGCCGCCGCCGCAGCCGCAGGAACTGCGCGCTTCTTTGTTGATCAAAAAGATTCTCAAAAACGTGAAGGTCTATTTTGATTATGACAAATCGCAGCTGCGAGACGACACGGTAAAAATTCTTAGCGCTGCCGTGGCGACTTTAAAGCGGAATCCGGAGTCAAGTATTCTTATCACCGGTAACTGCGACCGCCGCGGTTCCGAGGCTTACAATGAAAAACTGGGGCGTAAACGCGCCGATACGGTTATGGAGTTTATGCGGGAAAACGGTATCCCGGAGGAACGTATTCGGATTATCAGCCGCGGTAAGCTTGATGCCGTGGCGCCGATAACCGACCTGGTGGGCATGCAGAAAGACAGAAACGCCCAGTTCATGATCGCCGAGGTGGAAGAGATTATGATTCCTTATCCGGGAGGAGCGGAGATTTCGGACGCGACGCAGATAGAGGAAGGTAAGTTTCTCGTGGAAGAGGAGAAAAAGATAGAAGGCGAAATCCAGGTAGAAACAAAGCAGTACGCGATACAAAAAGGCGATACGCTTTGGAAGATAGCGCAGAAAGAACTCGGCAGCGGCCACCGCTGGAAATACCTCTATGAATTAAATAAGGACCGGATAAAAGACCCGAATAAGCTGAAGGCCGGTGTGGTGATAACGATTCCGGTTGAATAAGCGTGATTACTTATGACCAAGATACAATCATCAAACAATAACCAATTTGAAATAACCAATAATCAAACTTTGAGTTTGGAATTTTGGTCATTGGGTATTGGTTATTATTTGGTGTTTGGGATTTGGTGATTGGTTATTTTGACAGAATTTATTTTTTAGAAGGGAGGCGGAATGCGCGGCATAGTAGTGGTGGTTTTTTTAAGCGTGTGTATTGCCGGTTGTGCTACGACCAGGATGGGCAAGAATGATAACCTTCAGGTGCAGGAGCTGCAGCGCAGGATCGAATATCTTGAGCAGGAGGTGCAGAAAAAAGATCAGGAGATAAACAATCTGGAAGATGGGGCGAGGACAGCGCGAACACAGAATTTTAGCTATGGGGAACCCTCGGCTGCTTCAAATAAAAGAGTTAAAAGAAGTGGCGTATCCGTTAAGCTTTCCGCGAAGCAGATACAGACGGCGTTGAAAAAGGCCGGTTTTTATAACGGCGCTCTGGACGGAAAGGTCGGGCCGAATACGAAAAAGGCGATTAAGGCATTTCAGAAAGCGCACGGCCTTAAGGCCGACGGCGTAGCCGGACAAAATACATGTGTTAAACTGAAGCAATATTTAAGATAATATCAACACGGCGCATAACGAAAATAAGTTTCTATTTTTTTCTCGTGCGCCGTGTTTTTTTATCCCGCCTTCGCAGCCGCCCGCCGCAGGCGGGAAGACCGCGGGTTTGCCCGGGGTGAAAATTTTTGGGACTATGGGCGGTTTTCAGGTCCTTCAGCAGGTGAACAGAGCCGATTTCCTGCAGTACTTCTACTACTAATTTTTTATTTTTAGGATTTTTATGCTGGATAAGCGCCCGCTGCATCTTTTTCTCCCGGAACGACCTCGCGCTATAGATATTTTCTCCCGTGAACGGATGCGTTTGCGTGTGGTATATGCAGGTGGAAAGCGTCATTGGCGAAGGGAGGAAGTCCTGGATTTGTTCGCAGCTGAGGCGCTGTTTTGCCAGATACAGGCCTATCTGTAATGTATCCTGCAGTGTGGAGCCGGGATGGCTGCTGATAAAATAACTTACGAGGAACTGGTTTTTTTTGAACTTGCTGTTAAGGTAATTAAATTTCTGCACAAAGCGGTCGAATGTGTTATGGCTGGGTTTATTCATGATTTTTAACACGTTATCCGCGACATGTTCCGGAGCGACCTTCATCTGTCCACTGATGTGGTGTTTGCATATCTCTTCGAAATACTCCCGGCTGTCACGGTCAACGAGCAGGTCGTAGCGGAAGCCGCTGCCGATGAACACGTGTTTTACTCCGGGTATCTGGCCGGCTTTTTTATATACCTCCAGGCATGTCTTATATCCTAAACGCAGGTTTTTGCATTTCTCCGGTATCAGGCAGTGCTGTTTTTCACAGAATCCCTCTTTGTCCCAGCGCGGGCAGTGCGCCTGATAGAGGTTTGCCGTGGGGCCGCCGATATCGGTGATTGTACCCGGGAAACCTTTTTCTCCGGCGATTAGCTCGAGCTCTTTCAATATTGATTTCGCGCTGCGGCTTTGGACAATGCGGCCCTGATGGAAATAAAGGCTGCAGAAGCTGCACTCGCCGCAGCAGCCGCGATGAGAGATGACGGAAAAACGCACGGTTTCCAGGCCTTTGACCCCGCCTTGCGCGTTGTATACCGGGTGCCATTTTCGTGTATAAGGCAGCTCGTATATCTTATCAAGCTCTTTTGCGGATAAGGGCAAGGCCGGAGGGAATTGGAGGAGAAACCGGTTAAAGTATTCCTGCACGATGGTTTTAGCCGTAAACGGATTGGTGTTGGCGTATATGGTCCTGAACGCCTCATTGAATTTTTTCGCGTTGTTTTTTGTTTCATCGTAAGCAGGAATAAGGGCATAGTCTTCCAGCCGGCTTATATCTTCGCGGACAACCGCTGTACCGCGGATATCATTGAGTGCGTTTATCTTTTCTCCGTTGTTCAAGCGCCGCGCGATTTCCAGGACGGCGTGTTCTCCCATGCCGTAGACAAGGACATTCGCCCGGGAATCCAGCAGGATAGAGCGCCGTACGCTGTTATCCCAGTAGTCGTAATGGCTGAACCGGCGCAGGCTGGCTTCAATGCCGCCGATGACAATCGCTATATTTTTGCCGAATGCCTCGCGTATCTTATTGGTATAGACAATCAAGGCGCGGTCCGGACGCAGGCCGCTTTTACCTCCGGGGGAATAGTCGTCGACAGCGCGCGGTTTCCGGTTCGCGGTATAGTTGGCAATCATGGAATCGATATTACCGGAGGTAATGCCGAAAAACAGGCGCGGCCGGCCCAATGCCTGAAAGCTTTTAATATTGCCTCTATCCGGCTGGCTAATTATACCCACACGGTATCCAGCGTTTTCCAGTACGCGGCCGATTACCGCGATGCCGTAAGAAGGATGGTCGACATAGGCGTCGCCGCTGATGAGGATAACGTCAAGCTCATCCCAGCCGCGCTGTTCCATTTCTTTGCGTGATATGGGTAAAAAGGTATTATTCATAGGCAGGCTATATTATACGTTATTTTTAAGTATTGTGTAAGAGGGGAAGTTAAGAAGCTCATAAGCTCATGGCTTATGGGAAATACCGCTGCAAGCTGCAGGCTGCAAGCTGCAAGCTGCAGGCTGCAAGCTGCAGGCAGAATGGCTAATAGCGCATAGTTCATGTGTGTTATCTGGTGGAAGAAAAAATTATTTGGATTTGATTTGTTTATAGAGTATAATTTTCTATATGAATTATTCGACGATATTTCATTTGATTTCGGAGCTATCCAATAAATCAGGGGTTTCCTGTGTCCTTATCGGAGGATTTGCCGTAAATTATTATAAAGTTACGCGTCAAACTCTGGATGTTGATTTTCTGATCACAAAAGATGATTTCAACAAAATATCCGTTGAACTGGAAAAAGCCGGTTTTAAATTGGAAGATGTCAGAGATGTATTCGCCCGGTTTACGGGGAATGAGTATTATTTGATGGATATTGATTTTATGTTTGTGGACAGCGGGACATTGGAAAAAATCATTAAAAGCGGCCGGGAAATATTTATCGCCAGGCAAAAGTTTATCGTGCCGTCTTTAAATAATTTAATTGCCTTGAAACTTCACGCGCTTAAATATAATCAAAAAATGCGTGAGTATAAAAACCTGCCGGATATTATAAATCTGATACGGGCGAATGATGTGGATTACCGGAGTGAAGAATTCCGTGAGTTGTGCCTAAAATACGGGACGGAAGAACTGTATAAAAAAATAATAGAAGGGGTATAGGGCGCGGAATATGGAAGATTTGAATCTGCCGATAATAAAAATGGAAGCGCATAAAGAAAGGCATCTGTCCATGGATGATTATTTGCGGTTTGTCGTCGATAATTTGAAATACAGTACCGATATTAATATCGGCAGGGCACTAAAGAAGAAAACGTTTGTCGATGTACCGTTTTATTTAAGTTAAGAGCAGTACGATAACCGCAGGCTAAAATAGTTGGCGGGACTGAGCTATAACAAAAACAATAAAATAATCGCGCAAAGCCCCGCCACAAGGCGTTGGCGGGCAGGCGCGAAGAACGCAAAGGCTAACGCATGAAGTTAAATAGTTAGTCCTGGCGGACTTGGCGTCTTGGCGCGAGATAAAATAAGAAAATATATCAACATAATTGAGTATATAATTTCCAATCAGGGTATGCCTGTAATCAGGCGAAATCATAGAAAAAACCTGTCTCGCCGTGCCCTGTGGCGGATGGCGCTTGGTTTCGAGGGGGAAATAAAAAATATTTTGACTTTGTGGATGCGAACAAAGAAAAGGCATTAGCTCACTTCAAAATACTATATATAGACATCACATCCAGAAAGCGCACTAATGTGATATAATAGATATATGCAAAGGAGTGCGAAATTATCTCAGGAGCAAAAAAAGGAACTAAAAGCAATCATTAATAATACGCAAAGTTCAGGCAGAGAAGTGCGCCGAGTGCTGGCGGTATTATTAGTTGATGAAGGAACAGAGATTCAAACAATTAAGACGTTGAGCCAATATAGTCGCAGACAAATTTTTGATTTACGCAAGAATTATTTAAGC
>JAHIOQ010000021.1 GCA_018895275.1 Candidatus Omnitrophota bacterium | reverse complement strand
GTATATACGTCTGAGCAATTCGTTCAGCTGTGATTCCAACCGGCTAATGCGTCCATCCCGCTGCTTTAACAATTCCGTCAAAGCTTCGTTTTGTTCGCGGCTATCTCTGAGTTCTTCACCCAAGCTATTATTTTTAATATTTAGCTGTTCGATTTGGCCTAATAAAATAGTTTGTTCTTCCATACTCTCTATTATACCAAATCGCGTTTTTTCGAAAATCGTTCAGCGCCTCTTGGCGCAACTATTCAAACATACGACATATCCCCTTGACGTAAAACTTTTTTTCAACATCAATCCGCTGAACCTAGGCCGGTTAAACCGCGCGAAAATAAATACCTGTTCTTGACCTCAAAAAATAATGCTTGACACGCCTTCTTTAGCACGCGAAATTTACGATAATTTTATCACAATTTTGTCACGGTTGCCGGCTGTTGATACCTTGAGAGCCGCTTGATTCCGTTCACTCGTACGCCCTCCAAGACATGCATCAGTTCCAATCGCGCGAGTTCGATGTGTTCTCCTTGCGGTAATGGAAAACATCCCCGCTCAAGCCGCTTCTGCCACAACGCGTATCCATCATTATCCCAGTACAGCGCTTTAAGCATTGTTCTGCGCCGGTTAATAAAAACAAATAAATCCCCGCTCAAAGGATCCTGCTCTAACTGCTCCCGCACCATGCCCGATAACCGGTCAAATGACCGCCGCAGATCGCAGGCCTGCCGATATAAAAATATCCTCTTCCACGATTGCCCGATCAACATCTGGTCAATTTCTGGGCCGCGGCTATGCCCAACTCCACACTTAATGCCTCTACTCTATAACCGTTCGGCGTCGTGATGATCAGCCCTGCCTGAGCCCTGCTCTCATCAACCCTTACAAATCCTGCCCCGCCGCTTTTCTTCAACAGCCTGCGCCACCGGTAAAACCCCGATTCTTTCAGCCCGGCAGTCTTACAATATTTAACAATACTTTCGCCGCTTCGCGCCTGTCTCTCAATATGCCTTTGCCACTGTTCCTTTTCGATCTGCTGATATTTTCTTCGCTCCATAGCGCTCCCCCTTTGGTTTAGCTTGCACTATGGTAACATCTTCTGCGGATAGAGGGAAGATGGGGTTCTAAGGACGCTTACACTTAGAGAACAACGTGAATCTAAGTGATTAGCGTGATTTTATGCCCGCAGCACATAAGGTCACCTATGATTTTCGTGCCCGGGCCAACACATTATCCAACCTACCACCACTTATTAACGATTCTTTTTGTTTTCGCGTTAACCCCTTTATCCTTAATTCCGTTCTCATAGCAAATTTCTGATTTTTACACTCCTTACTCCACAATATTTTAACCGGAAGCCGCGCCCTCGTATACTTCGAAGCCAACCCTTTATTATGCCTTTCCAACCGCTTTTCCAAATCATTCGTATAGCCGGTATAATATGTACCATCTGAACATTCCAAAATATATACGACACATATCTTCTTTTCAGCCACGACCGTTCATCCCCAGAAACACCCGTTCGGATCCTGCTTGACTTCTTCAAGCGCCGCATTTAACGTACCATATTGCTCATACAAATGCCACTTCAAATCCGCCCGCTTCCAATATAACTTCCATTTGTTGGTCTTTTTCACAAGTGTAATTTTACAAGCTTCTTCCAAATAATTACTCCCATCCAAAAACCGCTTTCTTTTATGCCCGATAACATAACTCTGCTTTCTGCGCGTGAGGCGGTTATTTATTTGTCAATAGTTTAGCCCCGACCCCACCGACCCGGTTCTCCCCCAAACATCAGAATCAGGTTATTTTCTAATGCAAATTTTGAGATTACCATATTTTACCACAGATGTCCCCTGCGTGCGCTGGGCGAGATAACCGTCGTCGTAATATTTATATCCGCCAGTGCGTGAGCATACTCTTTTTCTTTCTTTTGTTTTGCAGGCAATGGAAAGCTTCCTGTCCTCCGAAGCTTAACTGCTACGATTGCTCCCACAAAGCGAAGGCGGAATTTTTCGATTGGCAAAAAACAAAAGAAGAAAAATTATTTATCTGTGTCCATCTGTGTCATCTGTGGTTCCGTCAGGGCTAACCGATACCAGCTGACAATACTTTTATGCTTTTATCTACGTTGTATAAAAATTCAAGTTGAAATTCCTATAACCCTAAATCTAAAATAGGACTAAACTGTTACATCCAATTTCTTTCTAAAATAACTTATTTATATAAACCCCTCGGTCATCTTGGAATAACACATGTTGATCCTTGAAATCCTTCTGTGTTAGCCGATTATCCCATAGGCCAATCTGACCAAACGGCGTCACTGAGATAACAAACGAATCCAGCACCACATCCGCATCGCCGATCTGGCGTTCAAGTGTTTTTACTTCTCGATAGAAGCACACCTTCGGATCATTGAAGCCACCCTGCGCCATGCGCATACCATGCGGGTCAATAAAAATAATCTGCTGTTTTTTGCCTTCAACGAGCCACATAATAAAATCGGGATAGAAGTTATGCGCCTGAAAGAATCCGATCCCATGCCCGCGGCCAAGATTACGCAGTAAAAACAGTTCTCGCTTTTCAAAATCAACCTTATGCGTCTCATAATATGCCTTTAGATCTCGAACAAACTTATTCTCACCCTCATTCAGCGCCACTGGCATAATCTTAAGCTCACTATCCTTAATATGAATTAGAGGTTTATACAAATGCCGATCAAAGTTAAATGAAAAAATCGAACGAAACGACCAATCCGTGAAATTGCCGTTTTCAATCTGCACCTTTAACTCTTTAAGCTTCTCGATAATATCAACTCTCGATTTTTCTACTAAAAATGTGTATTCTTCAAACAAATTACCTGGCTTACCGTTGGCCAACAGCTCCGCTTCTACTTCATCAAAATAGCGGTATTCCAGCTTATCCTTCTCATAATCCATCCGCTTAGCATTATAGAAGTGATCGCAATATTTCTTAAGGAGCGTAACCGCGATCTCCTGCCACATCAGCACCTTCTCAAATGAAGTAAATTCAAGCTCCTCGGGCGGGATATAAAGTTCATACCAATCGGCACGGTTAAGCAATGGGGCAAGAATAATTTTATCAATATTCAGATTGTAATAACACCGTTCATTCTTGTGCTTCTGAAGCTCAAAGTAAATCACATCATAATCCAAGAACGCGCATTGTTCTGCCCCAAGTTTGGCTGTCTGTGGCGTAGCAACGATCTGCACGCCAGCACCTCTGCTTCGCATTGCTTCTATTTTGGGATACCAATTAACGACTATAGGCCGGGATAAAAGATATTCATCCGGCTCGCCAAACACTGGCCGCGGCGCATCTTTCTTAAAGCTAACGCCTTGCTTAAGTCGGGGATATTTAAGCTTTACACTGCCGAAATTGCGCAGGCAAGGCAGTTTAATCTCCGTGCAGTCATCCTTACCTTTGACCCCCTCTTCTTCCAGATACTCCCTAAACTGTTTCATATAATCCGCACGCACACCAAATACATTCAACGTCTCAACGACACCTATGTGCTTGGGAATATAGGGAGGATGAGAAAAAGCGCTTCGTTTAAGACATTCGTTAAACCCTTTTAAACGCACGCCGCGCCCAAAAAGCTGAATAATTTCCGATCCTTCCGAACGCCCCACATTCATAAGTCCCATAGTCGAAACGCGCCAGCTATTCCATCCTTCAGTAAACTTCTTTGAACCTATAAGAACTTTTATTGGTGAATCATCACTGGCTAATCTCTTAAATAGAGATTCGGAAAAATCCTTATCAGAAATAATAAAGCCGTTGTCCGCACACAGATTGGCAAGATCACGATCGTCACCGACATTGATAACTCCAAAATACTCACCATCACCAAGCCGCAACCCCAGCTCACCTTTTACTCCTCTAAGATTGTCTACATGGATTTGCGCGCCTGTCACCGCGCTGTTGAATAACCTTTTAAGAATATCGGCAAAAATGGCATCAGGAGTAAGATGTTCAGAAATAAGAAAATCAAAGCGGCCAGCGAAGAGATCGTTTCCATGGGTATCATTGAGCTGACTGGCGCCATTCATAAGACGGTTAATAAAATCAATAGATTCTGCCCGCTTAGCCAAGAAACTTTTAATAAAAAGAAGAATATCAATAACGTCTGAAACCTTGGCACCGCGCTCTGTTCTGACAGCGTTGACCTTGCTTCCGACAAACACCCAGAGCGGCTCCTCCACATTAAACACCGCAAGCTCCCGCTTTTTCACGTCGTAAACCTTTAATTGCTGATAAAAAGCCAAGAGGCATGCTGTCAAATAAAGCTGGCGTTGTTCTTCGTGCTGTTCTTCCGCCAAATTCAAGATAGAATACTCCTTGCCATAACCATCGCTGTAAAAGTATTTATACGAATAATCAAATAAAATACACTTGGCATACTGCTGGAGCATTTTACGACGGCCAGAGGCCTTCATTGCCTGGCCAAAAGTCGCGGAATACTCAAATGAAAATCCGTTTTCACAAAGCCGGTTTCTTTTATCCATCCATTCGTCACCGCCAGCGCCGCGATGGCCTTCATCTACCAAAACAAGATTATTGCCTTCAAAGGCGTCCACGCTCACCGTCTTTTCCTTGCCTTCTTCTTTTAGTTTGTGGACATCGATAATCTCAATGGCAGACGTCGAAAATAATGATTGACTGTCTTTATTGAAAAGATCCGCGGAAAGGCCGGAAAGCAAAAACTCATCCTTATGCTGCGCGGAAAGCCCTTCGTTTGGGGTGAGAAGAATCACTTTATTTAATTCGTTATGCTTACCAGCCTTTTCAAGATAGTGCCGATATTGCAAGATGTTGACGTGCATAATGAGCGTTTTGCCCGAACCGGTCGCCTGCCAGAAAGCAATCTTATTCAAGTCATCCGGTGTGTAAGGATCTAATTTGTCTGATGCGCCGCGTTCGGCGTTTAATTTATCTACTCGCGCATTGAGGCCATCAATTAATCCTTGAAAATTGTTAAAATACTTATCAAGGTAAATCTCCGCAAAAAGAAGCGCCATATATTGAAAATACTTCCAGCGAAAAGCCCCTCGCCGTCCGCATATCGATAGAGTATGACGCGTGATATTTTGATCATACCGGAGAAGCTGTTCTTTGGTAACCCCGGGGAATTCAAAAAGCTGAGTCGTCAGGAAATGGAAATGGCGGGAAATATTCTGCTCATCCCATCCTTCCCAGTTCTCGCCTTTCATTCCTTCGCACAAAGAATCAAGCGACTCTTTGCCAAACAGGGAAAGCATATATTGAAAAAGCGCGAGCGACTCGTCAAAGCGGAATTGTTTTGCGGGCTGAGCTGCTGCAATGTTTTTTGGTTTTCGTCCTTTGGGCATAATTATTCCTCTGTCTTGTTTGCCAACCGCAAACGGGCGCGTTGAATAGCTTCATGCAATCGTTGCTCAAGAATATGCTTTGGCGGCAACTCCGTAAGATACTGCGCCACACGAATACCGGATTTTTCCATTTCAAGTATCTCAACCGTTTCGTCTTTCTTCCCCGCGCACAAAATAAGCCCGACAGGCTCTTTTTCTCCGGGCCTCGTTTCATATTTTTTTAGCCACCGCAAATATAACTCCATTTGTCCCTTATAAGCTGGCTTAAAATTCTCCAACTTTAATTCAATAGCCACCAACCGGCGCAATCCTCGATGATAAAACAAAAGATCCAAATAGTAATCAACATCATCCAGGGAGATTCTTTTTTGTCGCTCAATAAAAGTAAAACCCGTACCCAATTCGAGAAGAAAATTTTCCATCTCGCGTAAGATTGAATCTTCGATATCTTTTTCTATATAGCGGTCTTTAAGCCCGAGGAAATCGAGAAAATATGGGTCTTTAAATACCAAGTCCGGGGAAATCTGATCTGTCTTGCGCAGGTTAGCAATATCGCGCTCAATCACTTTTTTTGGCTTACGGGAAAGAACTGTCCGTTCGTAGAGCAAACCGCCCATCTTTTTTTCAAGCGCACGGGTGCTCCAGCGTTCCAAGCGGCACATTTCAGCGTAAAAATCGCGCTTGAGCGAGTCGTCAATGTAGATTATGGCCTTAAAGTGCGTCCAGCTTAATTGTCTCCGCAGTGCGGAGAGAATCTTTTCATCAGAAAAAGCTTCCGCAAAACGCACCATGTGCCGCAAATTTTTTTCGGAAAAACCGCGGCCGTATTCAAGAGCCAATTTTGTCGACAATGTCGGCAAAATCTCTTCGCCGTACTGCGCCCGCTTATTTTTCAATATTTCTGTACGAATTCTTACGCCTATCTGCCAATAAAGGGCTGTCAATTCAGCGTTGACGGTTGTGGCGACACGCTCGCGGGCAGACTCTATCAGCAACCGGACATCCCTGAAAAGTGGATTGTCCGCCGTCACAACTACCGGCAAAAATTTTGATATTTTCTTTGTTATCATATTTTTCATCCTTATACCCCCGCCTGTTCAAACATGCGTTTCTTGAATTCTTCCTCGATCAGGCGGACTTTCCATTTGTCTTCGGCAACTTTTAGATTCTCCAAATTGTTGTCACCGTTAACAAATATCAGATCAAACTCAAAATCAAGCGTGTTGTACTTCTGCTTTTTGAAAAACTCATCTAAAGCCACGTTAGATTTCTCTTTGGTGTTACGCCAAATGACCAACGTCTTTTCGCCAGTGCGTAATTTGCCACGCACGACTTTGAACCCGCGGATGGTTTCGACCTGTTCTACATAGAGGCCGATCAGGTAATTGAAGGTTTCCGCAAGGTCAATTTTCTGATCTTTAAGTTCATTATCCTTACGGATCTTGAGCGTGTAGTTAAACGGGTCGGTAAAGCGGTCAATATTAAGAAGCGAATCGCTGGCCTTGGTTTCAATGTCAAGCGAATAGGAAAGCATATAATCTTCCCGCGCTTGCGCACCCATCTTCTCCAGTGTTTTTTGCTGACCGTCCGTGCGATGAGCCACAAGATTATCCAGCGTGTCATCATAGCCTTCCAGACGCATATATTTGAACATATGGCTGATGCCCTCGCGCGATACCGGCTTGCCATCTTTCCAATCCTTGGAATAAACTACTTTTTGAATACGTGGCTTTAAAACCGTATCAAAATACTCGCCCATTTCCACAAGAATGTATTTGCGCCTGCCTTCATCTAAACGGTTAAGATTGATTATTGCGTGAGCTGTTGTTCCAGAACCCGCAAAGTAATCCAAGCAAATAGAATCGGGGCTATCCCCCAAAACACAATGAATCGCATCTGTCGTAGAATAAATTGATTTTGGATATCCAAAAAGCCTTCTATTTCCTAAAATTTCTTGAAGCAAGTTTGTGCCATGCGAAGACGCATCATATTTTGAATCAACCCATATTGTTTTTGGTTTTCTTCCTTCTTTGATCCTATCTTTCAGCTGAACAGAATATTTTCCTCCCGACCGCGAAACAATAAAATCGCCATTATGGACAGCCTCTAATATTTTTTCTCTATCTGACCATCTCCAAACTCTTCGGCGACCACCTGTGTCAACTGGCATGATGATATCAATGTCTATTAAAGATTTAATATAATCGGGACTTTTCTCCTCTATTGTTCCATCATTCTTAAGGATTAAAACAGATGCCGGGCGATATTCGTTGGGATATGGTTCTTGTCTTGAACCACCGATACCTATAATTTTGTTATCTGTTTTAGAATAATAAATAGAATATTCTGAATTTGGCCGTTCGTCCGGAGTTGAGAGCCCACCACTTCTCCTGAACGGCAATAATCGGTAAGTTGACGAACTGTCTGTTAAAGCATATCCCTGTTCCTGTTCTTCTGTTAAAGGCTGATCAACAACTGAAGCAATTTGAGTATTAATCGCATAATTCAAATAATAATCATGGCTTGTAGCAAAATGAGAGTTTATCCCTCTGCCGCGTGGATTGCTTTGGACAACTATGGTCCCGATATATCGCTCCTCATTCAAGATACCATCAAGAACCATTTTTAGTCGATATAATTCTTCATCATCAATAGCCACTTGAAGAATTGAATCATCTTTTAACATACCTAAGGACTTTTCAATCTTGTTCGCAATCATAGCCACCCAAGAAGAATGCTTGTATAAATTTTTATAAACGAACGTTTCTTCAGAAGTGTTATATGGCGGATCGATATAAATACATTTTACTTTCTCCTTATATTTTTCCTGTAAAACATTTAGCGCCTGATAATTCTCAGAATTAATAATAATCCCGTCACAATCCTTATCCAGATTATCAAAATTCGCCAGTAGCTTTTCTTTAAATTGTTCGTCAAAATGCTTGGTGTCCAAAACCAGATATGGATTGGCTTTCAAAAATTCAATGGTAAGCGGTTTAGAATACCCAGGCATTGTCAGGTCCCTCTCAATCTCATCAATGGCAAACAGCTTTACCCACTCTTCGCACTGGGCTTCGTTTTTTACTATCTCGGCATAGCGCGCCTCTGGCACACAGTCAAGTGTGACGCAATACCCACACCCGACAACAAACTTCTTCTTAAGCCAGAGCTTCTTCTGAAAATCTTCCAACTGCGCTAAAAACACAATTATCTTTTGGGCGATATGCTTAATAACCTTAATCTTCGCCACGGCGCTTTTCAGTTTCTTCTCATCCTGCGCGTCAAGATCGTCAACGAAAAGCACCTCGTTCTTCATATAAAAATCAAGCTCACGGCGAAGGAATCCACCCAAATCCTTATGAATAAAAAAATCAAAATTAAACCGGGCAGTATATGAGTAAAGATGCTTCTCAAGAAACGCGCGCTTGGGATTTTTTGCTGTCGGAGCAGGCGCAAAAAGTTCAGCAAAATCTTTTAATTTCTTGCGAAATTCCGCAGTCAATGCTTCAATCGTCTTCTTGTTGAAATTGTCCTGCTTTTCTTTTTCAGGCAGATAAACGAACTGGATAAAAACTTCTTTTCCTTCAATACGGATCGGTTCTTCTTCATGCAGCCTAAATTTGCGCTCTTTTCCGGCTTCTGTCTTTATGTTGTCCTTCTCCTGCGAGGCATCTACCAGCTTAAAATGCGCTTTTTTGTCAGTGCCCGGAAGTTTAAAACAATAATCCTTCAGGTACTCGCTGGTTTTGATGTAATACTGATCAGCGTTCGCCCAGTGAAGTTTGACTTCCTCACCCTCGTAGGGAATAGCGTAAGTGTCTTTTTTATACCTGCGGAGGGAGAGAAAATCGCCGCTATCGTAATAGCGTCTAAAAAAGGTGGAAAGATGCGAAAATACTTCATTGGCCAAGGCCTCATCATCCCCATATTTAGCTATTTCTTCGCGAAGCTGGAACACCTTTGTTGATTTTTCGGGGTCAGCGCCGTCATTTTTAAGCCTTAGTACAGTATTTTCCAGTTCTTCTTTTTTCCCGGACATCTCTGTTCCGCGGTATTTGGCAAATTCCGAAGCAACTTGGGGGAGGAGCTCTTTATCCAGAAAGTTTTCAATCTCTCTGCGCTTGGCGTTCATAATGCGATAGATACCAAAATCCAGATCCGCCCGATCCATCTGGAACATCTCCCGCAGAATATCTTTTAATTTCTCGTATTGCGTCATCATAATATATCCTCTTTTTTAAGGTATTTCTCGCACAAGCTGTGCGAGTTTTGGGTGATCTTTATATTTAAATTATACTACACGCCAGCGTATCGTAAATAAATATTCGTTTTCTGTCTTCTGCTCAAGGCGTTTCTTGAGCGAGTCGATCAAAGAGTCGCGCTTCCCGGAAATCTCATCTTCAACATCAAATATTCTCTGGCGTTGTTCTCGCTGTTTCTTGCCCAACTCTTTTATTTTTAGCTCCGTATCCAACCGCTCCTGCTGGCTGGCGGCAAAACGAAGCTGTCGATGAAGCTCGCGAAGCTGATTTTTTGTGTCTTTAAGCTCTTTCTCTGCCGATAGTGTAAGATCATCTGCCCAGCGGAAAAGCCGTTCACATTCCTCTTTATAAAAACTGTTATTGCGCTCCATGGCCGCGGTTATAACCGCGTCTGCGTGAATACGGGAATCTGTCGCAAGCTGGAATTTTCTTTCATCGGGAAGGGAAATGGATTTGACCGTTGCCGCGCAATCAAATAACTTTTCGCACACTTCCGGATGCACCACGGCTCCGGAGTCTTCAAATGCGTTAAAAAGCAGATATTCATCTTTCTCAAAGCTTTTGATTGTAAGTTTGGAAAGAATAAGCCATCCGCTCTTGCCCTTAAGCTGTTCTACGACAGATATACGTACCGGATAATGCGATACGTCGAAGATTACTTCCGCTACTGCTGTATCTTTCTTTCGGGCAGCATCAAGCACATGCTCGCCTAAGGGATGCGACATTCTGTATAGAAAATATCCCTCAATATTCTTTTTATCTTTCTGTTTGGATATGAGCTGATAGCGCCCTGCGGGACACGATACTGTTTCTTTCTTAAGATCGAACGCTAAAGCGGAGTCGTTAAAATCAGCTCTCCCATCAAGTATATTGCGCGTCACTGCCCAAAAACGATGCTCCATACGACCCAAGTGTTCGCGTGTCAAGTCAAGATGAACCTTAAGCCGCTCATGTACATCTTGATCAAAATGCTCAATGAGTATTTCCCGGGTTTCCTTAAGGCGGGATTGTATCTCCTCATCCATCTTCTTCTGTAGTGCAGCAAATGCCGCTTGAATCTCCTCCGTCTTACGGCATTCTTGATAAATCTTTAAAACTTCCTTCTCAAAATCAACGCCGGACTCAAGACTACCCAGCACTTCATCAGACGCTCCAAAGACACCACCGAACAGCTTGAATTTGTATTCCAGAAGCTCATACACCCGGCGGTCAACATCGTTGCGCTCATTAAGGAAATTGATAACTACGACGTCGTGTTCTTGCCCATAGCGATGGCATCTTCCAATACGCTGTTCAATTCGCTGGGGATTCCACGGCAGGTCATAATTGATGACTAATGAGCAAAATTGAAGGTTGATACCTTCTGCCGCTGCTTCTGTAGCTATAAAGATTTCTGCCGCATCACGGAAGTGATCAAGAATAGCATTGCGCCGATCCGCACTTTGAACGCCACTAAAACGACCTGTGTCTTTATTAGCAGTCAGCCAATTCTCGTAGATCTTTTTGGACTCAGGATCAGTATTAGTACCGTTAAAAATAACTGTTCGCCCGGCATAACCGTTGGCATCGAGATAATCCTTTAAATAGCTTTGCGTACGCCGAGATTCAGTAAAAACAATCGCTTTACGTTGTGCGCCCATCTTGGTGGCTTCAGAAAAACCGCATTCAATGGCTTCTTTAAGACGGCTTGTTTTTGAATCTACCTTGATATCCTTGGCTTGCTCGATAAATCCAGCCAAAAGATCGATTTCTTTCTTTAATTTTTCAAGATCAATCTGCTTTTCTTTGTCTTCCTCTTTGACATCTGCAGTCGAAACATCTAATTCCTCGAGCTCCTCAGCATCCAGCGACTCATCATCGAGCAGCGCCTGAACAAGATTCTCCTGCACAGGTTGTTTATCTCGCAATTGTTCAAGACGCTTTTTGATTGTTTCAAGGGTCGCGATGAGGGCATATGATGAAGACGCAAGAATTTTGCGGATAACAAGCGTGATTAACGTGCGCTGACCTGTCGGTAATGCGTAACTATCCGGCCGCTGAAGAAAATCTGTGATAGCACAATAAAGTTTATACTCCTTATCAGCCTGCTCAAACCTGATAGTAATGGCCTTGCGATTGGTAAATGGAATATAGGCAAGAACCTGCCCGCGCAATGTCCGTTTGCAAAAGCCTTTAAGTCTGGTTTTAAGGCCTTCCAGATCCTCATCATTCACATAAAGCTGACGAAAACTGCGGCTATCGCCAAAAATGTAATCATCAATGATCGAACAGAGACCAAACAATTCCATAAGCGAATTTTGCAAAGGCGTCGCAGTAAGAAGAAGTTTCTTTGTATCTTCCAACGCCCATTTAATCGACTGACCGAGCACATTGGATGGTCGATAAGCATTACGCAGTTTATGGGCCTCATCAATGACCGCGAGATCCCATTTCACAAGCTTGGATAATTCCTTCTGATTATGGAGAAATTGATACGAGCAAATAACGACTTTATCCTGCTCAAAAGGATTCGGGTGACCATTTAAAACAAACTCATTAAAATTTCGGGAATCTATGATGACAGAGGGAATATTAAATTTATCAAATAGCTCGAGGTTCCATTGTTTGCGTAGCGCCGCTGGACACACTACGAGTAAGCGTCGCTTTCTCTCCGCCCAATATTGACACAGAACAAGGGAAGCCTCGATCGTTTTTCCAAGCCCGACTTCATCCGCCAAAACAACACCTTTTGAAAGCGGTGATTTGAGAGCGAATAAAGCGGCGTCTATCTGGTGAGGATTAAGATCAACGGCGGCATCGAAAAGAGACCGGGATATTTTCTCGATCCCGTCTTCAGTGGATGATCGCAAAAGCGCATGAGCAAAATATTTGGCGTGATAGTCTGTAATCATTTATTCTTCTCTACTCTTCCCTCAGCTACAAAATTTTGCTTCCCGGTGGCCACAACGCCCTATTGATAGCCCCTTCTTCATCCTCGCACGGCGGATATTGCAACGGCGCCTTGCCGATGCTTTCTAATATGACCTGTTTTAAATTCGATTTATCAGCCTTTCGTATCTCCTTAAGCTCTACTTGAAACCGCCACTCGTCTCCGTAGTCAAAAAGAAAAAGCATCGTCTCCCCGGCATTCATGAAAGCCTGTGATATCTTTGTCTTCTTAACGCCCTGTATCAAGCCGCCCGGCGGTGCGTCGCCAGTATCCACAAATAGCTCAAATGCTTTCTTACAATTTCTAATATAACTTTAATGCCTCTTTTGCCATAATACCCTATGTCCTGTTTTGGCAATCGCGCGGTAATCGCGCAAATCGCGCACTTGTCAGATATGTCCGATAAATGTCCGAAATTCTCTGCCCATTAATCGAGCCATTTTTTTTAACATTCGAGCCGTGTTACGCGCAATTCCCCTATTTATACGCCACGCTTTCTTGTATACTCAGACCCTTTTTTAGTAAGACGGTATTTTTGCAAACGACTTTTTGGCTTGTCAGGAATTGTCAGTTCAATATGTTTATCACCCAAAAGCTTGCGAACAACGTTATTAAGTTGCCCTGATACTTCCTTCTGGCCAAGACGTTCAGACAATTCTGACTTGCTCAATGCTTCATTTTTCAGTAACATTTGAACTCGATCCGCAAGCGACTCTGGCCGTGACTCTGGCCGTGACTCTGGCCGTGACTCTGGCCGTGACTCTGGCTGCGACTTAGCACGTTTTCGCCATACTGTCAGAATAAAAAAGCCATTCTCCAAACGAAATTGAGGCAATTTCAAACCAGCCTTCCGACAGTTATCAAAAATATCAACCGTCCCAGTACCGGCTTTTTCGATATATTTCGCCAAGAAAAGAGGTTCGGCAATCAGCGGATTTCCAGGTTGAGACGAGTGAGTCTTTGATAAGCTCTCGATTGTCAAAGATGGCGGCAATGTTCCGGGATTCCATATCTCAAGACGATCCGCGAAAAGCATCACTTCGACGCTGGCATTGCTCGTATAATCACGATGAGCCACCGCGTTGACGATTCCCTCCCTAACTACCTCCTTCGGAATATCATATTTAACAGGTGCTTGCGGGCCATGCTTACGAGTGCCAACAAAACGATTCAGCTTTGACATCACGAAATCAGCCGCCTGATCTACCATATCAAAGACTGTGCCTTTATAAATTTGATACGATGGGATCGGTTTTAATTTTTGAACGCCATGAAAGTGCATGCATTTCACTTCTGAAGTGATAAGAAATCGCTGAGGCTTAACCCCAAATAATAAAATTGCCGCATGATTTGGCTTCCCCTTATCAAGCAAGTCCAAGTGTATTAAGACGTCCTTAACAGGCGTCTTTTCTGATAGCGCATAATCACGAGAATTACGAGCTTCGGCAAGGAACCAGCGAATCTTGTCCTCTGAAATATCTGATAACTCTGCGTTGCGACACACTGTCGCGTCAAAAGGTCCTGTGACAATCCTGCCGGTTGAAAGAAGATGATTTACTAAACTCGCATAAACAGCCACATTTAATTCCGGTTGGTTATTGAAACGACGTCGAATTAGTTGTTCACCAACCGATCTTATTAAATCAAGCATTTTAGGATGACGATGAGAGTCATCGTCACTTTTTATAAAAATCAATCGGGGCTTACCAAGCTTAGTCGCCAGAAGAAACTCCCTGTGATTTGGTGATTGCCCTTTGCCATCTTCAGTGCCATAATTATTTCCGAATAATCCAAGGTATATATCGCTGGTCTTTACCTCTTCTAAATAAACATCATCCGCGCGGCGGTCGCTGGCAGGTTGAGATTCAAACAAAAACACCTCAAAAAATTGCCTTAGCAGAGGATCCCCATAGATATAGTCTCTTAGTGCCTGACGCTCAGTCTTAAGTTCTTTTTGCACACCGCTAATAAATATTTTATATTTCATCTTACTTAACCTCTTTTGCGCTCTTAGCCGGAAGCATTATCTTCTTTTTTGTTAAATACTTTTCGACATGATACTGCTGAATTTTGCTGGGGACAGTCTTACCGTTAAACCACCGGCTAACAGTCGAAAAAGCAACCCCCAGCTCCTTGGCTAAATCTTGTTGAGTGATCTTGTTTTCTAATCGATACAGTTCTAATGTTTTTACTATATCCATATGCCCTGCTCCTGTGGTCAGCATAGCCATTTTCTCCATTTGCGCATATTGCATCTTATAGCACGAATACCGGCAAGAGTCAATTAAAAACTATCGTCCGAAAGGGGCAAGAGGTTGACAAGCTATATACGAGTGCTTAAACTTAACCTAAAACAACGTTTAGGCACTTTTATTGTATGAATAGGTTTATACGGATGATTTTATGGGTTTGTCGCAAATACTATATACTTTTCGCGACATTTCATGTCCACGCATGTCCATCAAAATGCCCTTATTTGACCATCCCGGACGCCGGTAGAACACCCCAAAAATCGCCTGTTTACCGTCTGGGAACGCTCATTTTAGCTGATCTGACCATTGATGCCCAAGCTGCCAATTACGTGGACATGGACATCGATTTTTTTTACCACTATCACCGACTCCCAAGGACCAATCCCTATTTCTACGCCTTCCGGCATAGCCATAGGGATTTGCCTTACCTATGCCTTCACAAAATATTATCTAAATACATACATCACTTAGAGAACAACGTGAATCTAAGTGATTAGCGTGATTTTATGCCCGCAACACATAAGGTCACCTATGATTTTCGTGCCCGGGCCAACACATTATCCAACCTACCACCACTTATTAACGATTCTTTTTGTTTTCGCGTTAACCCCTTTATCCTTAATTCTGTTCTCATAGCAAATTTCTGATTTTTACACTCCTTACTCCACAATATTTTAACCGGAAGCCGCGCCCTCGTATACTTCGAAGCTAACCCTTTATTATGCCTTTCCAACCGCTTTTCCAAATCATTCGTATACCCGGTATAATACGTACCGTCTGAACATTCCAAAATATATACGACACATATCTTCTTTTCAGCCACAACCGTTCATCCCCAGAAACACCCGTTCGGATCCTGCTTGACTTCTTCAAGCGCCGCATCCAACGTATCATATTGCTCATACAAATGCCACTTCAAATCCGCCCGCTTATCCCAATGCTTAGATTTGCATTTTACAAATCCATTAAAAAATAGCCGATCTTGTAAACACCAAATCAAACTTTTTAGATGAAAAGAGTTACAATTAAAGCAAATTTTTGCCAAGTCTTGTTTAATCATTATTGTTCGTCCCGTTTTTATGAAATCTGCATTTTGACGAATGCAAAGGGAAAAATCTTTTATT
>JAHIOQ010000020.1 GCA_018895275.1 Candidatus Omnitrophota bacterium | reverse complement strand
CAATAAATGATTAAAAAACGGCGAAAAAAAAGAAACCGCCATGCCCCTTAATACGCAAATAAAATCATTCTTACTACCGAGGATTTGGGGTGTGCGATTGCCACCGCCGGCAACAATATGATTAAATGATTGAATAGTTATGAAACAGTTTAAGATTATAAGGAACGAGGGTTATATGACATCTAAGAGTGAAACTGAAGTCCCCCCAAAAAAAATTCTTGTTGTGGACGACGATCCTAATATCTGCGCGATAATAGAAGATTACCTGATAGAGATAGGAGAAAATTATGGCGTGGACAAGGCTTATAACGGCAAAGAAGGTCTTGATGCCGTGTCCAAGTTAAAACCGGATTTAATTATTTTGGATGTGATGATGCCGGTTATGAACGGTTTTAGTTTTTTAAAGTCCTTAAAAACAAATAAAGAGTATTGTGATGTTCCGGTGATTATGCTCACAACTAAAAGTGATCCCCCGTATTTGGAAAAAGGACTTTCTCTGCAAGCGGATTTTTATCTGCCAAAACCTTTCAAGATGGATAATTTGATGAGTTTTGTCAATGCCATTCTAAAAGAATAGCGGCTGAAATATTCCGGAGATAAATGAAAACCTATTATCCGCCTTCGGACAAGTCTATAACCATACGCGCGTTGCTGCTAGGCGCTATAGCGGATGGTTTCACCGTAATAAAAAAACCGCTGATATGCGACGATACTATTGCCGCCATAAACTGCCTTAAGGTTTTGGGTGTAAGATTTAAAATCTCCGAAGACAATATCAGCGTGGAAGGCCGCGGACTTAAAGGTCTAAATCCCCCCCTTAAAGCGCTCAATGCCGGCGAAGCCGGGGCAGTCGGCCGTTTGCTTGCCGGTTTATTGGCGGGCCAGACTTTCCCCTCTAAAATAACCGGAGCTCCTTCTCTTCGCCGCCGCCCTATGGGCCGCGTGGCGGAGCCGTTGAATCTCATGGGCGCCCGTTTGAAAACATATTCCGGCAACCTGCCGCTGGAACTTAAACCTGCATCTCTTAAAGGGATAAAATATACCATGCCTGTCGCCAGCGCCCAGGTAAAATCAGCAATTCTTCTTGCGGGGCTTTATGCCGACGGCGTAACTGTTATAAAAGAAATTATCCCCTCTCGCGATCACACGGAACGGTTGCTTAAATATTTCGGCGCGCGCCTAAGCCGTCGCGGAAGCGCCATAATACTAAAGCCGGGAAATCTGAAGGGCAGAAACCTGTCCATACCCGGCGACATTTCAGCCGCGGCGCCTTTCATTGCCGCCGCCCTGCTCTCTGGCCGAGAGCTTCTGGTAAAAAATGTGGGTCTTAACCCAACCAGGATGGGGATGATAAGAACGCTTAAAAAAATGGGAGCAGTTTTCAAAACCACGGTCAAAATAGCTTCACCGGATCCAATGGGAGACCTATTGGTGCTTCCTTCCAGAATAAAGGGAGCAGTAATAAGCGAACGCGAAGTTCCGGCCATGATAGACGAACTGCCGCTATTGGCCGTTATGGCTGCTGCAATCGGCGATAAAACCATAATAAAAGGCGTGGCCGAACTGCGCCACAAAGAATCTGACAGGATAAAGTCCACTATGTCCATGCTTGAAAGCCTGGGAGCGCGAGCTATTTACAGAGCGGGAACACTTGAGATAAAAGGGCCGCAACGCTTTCGTGATGGAAAAGTGAATACCTTTAAAGACCATCGCATAGCCATGGCGGCTGCCGTGGCCGCGACCATTGCTAAAGGACATGTGGAAATAAGAAACCCTGACTGCGTGAACAAATCATATCCTGGTTTCTGGAAAGATTTTGCTAAAATTTTTTTATGTTTGCAGCGGATTTAGGCTCTGAAAAACAATTACCTTGACACTTGGAAGCTCAGATTTAAATTGAGTTCAAGGCGCAACGAATGAGAAGGCTTTACGCCTGTGAATGAGAAGCAACGAAGAAATCAATAAAATATGAGCTTCCCCATAGCAATTATGCTATGGGGCTGGCTGATTTTTGGCTACAACTTCGTCACTCATCGCTTACAGACCGCAGAGGGTATGCTCGCTCTTCGTTTCTCGTTTCGCTCAAAAATCAGTCAGCCAAATGGCAAGTTAATT
>JAHIOQ010000019.1 GCA_018895275.1 Candidatus Omnitrophota bacterium | reverse complement strand
GACCCGGAAGGCGATTTTCGCCCGTTATATCGGGGATACCGATAAAGCAGAAGAGATCGCCGAAAAGATTCCCACAGAGGATAAGGCGGATAAGATAAGAGAGCAGATTCAGAAGACAATTGACGCGTGGTTCGCGAATATTAAAGAAATAAGGCTTTCCGTGGAAGTTGAGCCGGCCGGGTTCTGGGGCCGCCTGACGAATATATTCCATAAGGTTAATTTAGAAAGAGTGGAATTGAAATGGAGCCCGGAATATATATCCTTAGAGAGCGGGCTTACAGCGCGGGTAAGCATTCCGATTACTTTGTATGACCCGGAAAACGCGGCGAAGAAACAAGAACTGATACTTGAACAGCAGATACTTGACGCGGAAACCCGCGGTTATATCGAAGAGCTTAAAACCCAGCAGTTTTTAGTTAGAAAACAGTATGACCTCAGGAATGAGACCATTGCCGAGCTTACAAAAAGAGATAAGGATATGCATGACGCCTTGCTCGCGGCAATTTATAATTATAACAGTGTAGTCAAAGGGGGAGAAAGAGATCTGTGGAGCAAGGCTGGCCAGGCCCGGGGCGATTTATACGCTAAAATAGAACTGACATTGGATAATCAGCGCAGCTGGGCGAGATTTTTTATTAACGAAAAGGTACTACAGATGCATAATATTCAGCAAGACGCGGAAAAATCCCGGGCGCCTCCGTTTGTCTTGAACGCGGCTAATCTCGCGTCTGTTTTTGAAATTATTAGGTCTCAGAATATATCCCTGGAAGTCGCGCTTATGCGGCTGCAGCAGGCGCAGGTTTTAGCGCAAAAAGGTAACTCCAGCGGAAAATTAAGCGTGGATTTCTCTGCCGGTTTTAATATTGAAACCGGCGAATTCGGATTTTTTCCATCGATAAGCGGCCGGATAAACACGGCAAAAGACGCCAAGGGCAAAAAATTGCAGGCAAAGTTAAACAACCGGCAGATACAGTTGCTATTGGCTATAGCCAATTTAAAAGAACAATTTATCAACGCGTTATTCAAATACGTAATTTTTGACGAGGCGCTGAAAAAACATGAAAGCAAGGTAACTATCCTTGACGCCGGACAGCTTACCGAGGCGAAATTGGAACGCGGCCGCAGTATTGTTGTCTTGAACTATCTTCTCGGACGCCCTCTTGATGCCCCTCCTGATATAGAAATATCTCTTGGCGATATGGGAAAAATCATTAAAGGTGTTTTCAATAATGGGCAGGATATTGCTCAGGAACGCGCCGACGGCCTGATGCTCGAGAACCAGATAAGGATTCTTGAGGGGAAGATGGAGATATTAAAGAACGGCGGCTCGAGGAATTTTAATATCCCGGTATACTTGTTTTTGACACCTGAACCGCTGACAATGCTCGGGATATGGGCTGGAATAGAGACGGTAAAGTGGTTTATCGGTTACATGGATAATACCAAAGAGCTTGAAACCGGACAGCTTATAGCCAAGATGCAAGAAGATATAAAATCCAAAAAAGCCGAAATCGCGCTCAAAAAATCAAATCTTGGCCTGCAGCAGCAGGTAACACGGGTGGTATTGTCGGAGGAGGCTTTAAAGGATAATGACCTGAGTAAATATCTTGATGAGCTTATACGCGCATTCCGCTTGGGTGTGTCCGATGCTCAGGAGCAAGGAAAATCTTCCGGCAGAGAACAGTCTTATACAGCGCAGACAATCCTGGATAGGGCCCGGGCATATGATACGGATTCAATCATCGCGTATCTTAATTACAAGTTTGCCCAGACAGATTCTACTTTCAGAGTAAGGCGTTATTTTGAAGGCGCTGCTGCTCCTTACCGGGATGCCGGGCAGTGGTTTAAAAAAGGAGAAAAACCGGTTACGACCGCGGTGGTAGAAATTATCTCCGAATACAGCGATATGTCCTGGCTTGAAAATTATAAACGTCAGCGCTTGGAAAAAGAAAGCAAAAAGATGCTATGGCAGGCCGCGCAGTTAAACGCAAGGCTCAAGGCTGCCGGTTTTCTCTACGAATTAGGGGCTATTGATGAGGTGAAAGAGTCTACTGTGTATGTCAAACAGCGCCGGGATTTGGATAAACGCCGGGTTCAGGTGGTAAGGGAACTTAAGGCATTGCTGGGGATGAATCCGGAGGATGTGCTGGTTGTTGACGGGCTTGCGGAATTTATCCAGCGGCAAAAGCCGCAGCGGGTTGAAGGCGCGCAAATCAGCGATAGCTTTTCGCGCAATATCCTGCTTTCTTCTCAGATTAGAATTTTATCCAATGACGTGGAAAAAGCCAAGGCCTTGATAAAAAGTTTGTTAAGTGATTTTGACTTTAAAGCCCGCGCGGTAATAGGAGCAAAATTCGGAGAAGACGCAAACGGCGGAGAAGTTAAGGATATTGTGCTGGGAATAACATTTGAAACACCGGATGCTTCGGTTATTGCCAATAATATCCGTCCTTATGTTACTAACCTGAAAATTTCAGAGCGGGAAAAGGCGCAGGCGGTTGTACGGCTGTCATTAGAGTTAAATCAGCTTCTTGCGGAGTTATCCGGATACGGAGAACGCCTGCAGGCAAGCGCGAATCTTTTTTACACTTTCCGGCAGGATTATGAGGCAAAACTCGAGCGCGGCGATGAATATGAAACATCCGCTTCCAGGGCAAAGATGATTGAGGCGATGAACTCTTATCTTGATGATTTGTTCGGATTTTACAGCACTTTTGAAGAGTTGAAAATACTTCTTTCCTGTGTGGGTATGGATATTACGCAATTTACCCAGGAAAATGCTCAAGGCCCAAGAGTTAAAAAAGTTCAGGCAGAACAGCCGCGGCAGCTGTCCGCTGAATTTGTCAAGGCGTGGAAAAAAATTCAGGAAGATGTCAAGCAGAGGGATAAGGAATGGAACGCGTTCTGGCAGGAAATAGTAAAGGCAGCTCCGCAGGATAGAAACAGGGATATTATACAATTAAGCGAATTATCCAAAGGTTGGTTTGGCAAGTATGACAGCCTTGCCACGGATGTGATTGAAGAAAAAGATATTGAGCAGAGATTAAGAAGTTTTGTCGCGGAAGAATTACTGCCGGTTTATGAGCGGGCGCTGTTAATTATAAATAATGAAAAACTGGATAAAGAGCTCAGGAAGAAGATAGCCCAGAGTATCGGTATTGAAGACCTGTTTACGTATAGTGTGTTAAAAGAGAAGGAATACAGCCGTGAGGCGATAATAGATATTTTCGGCGACACAGTGCTGAAAAATATTGCCGATAATTATGCTGGATTTTTAGATAAAAATTTCCGTGGCTTAAGCGGCGGGCTTTCTGAAGGAAAGAAAAAAGAATTTAAGGAGCCTTTTGAGGCGCTTAGGAGCCATTTACGGTTTAGGCCTGCGTATAAAAGGCACGCGGAAATAAAAGAAAACGAGATCTGTGTTTTAGCTTCACAAAAGATCGGACAGTGGCTTGAAGTAAAAGTAGCCGAAGCGCGCGCCCTTCCTGTGGATGAGGATACACTTACACGGCTTTTGCAGGAAAAGAAGATTGATACTCCGCCTTTATTATATACTAATGCCCAGAAGTGGAGAGTGGGAAACGCCGAAAAACAGTTTGTGGCGGAGATAACCAAAGACGGCAAAAAAGAATTAGTTTACCGCGGTGATTTGGCGGTTATTGTTGTCCCGCTGGTTATTGGTGATAATATACCGCATGAAGAATACAAAACCATTAAGGATTTTGAAGCCAGGTATCCAAAAAATAAGTGCTCCTGGTACGCTTTCGCGTTGCCGGGTGAAGAAGCGGATTCTTTAGGCCGCGGCAGGAAACTTAATGAAAAGCAGATACGTATTCTTGCCAAGCAGTGTAAACATTTTCAGACCTGGGTTAAGGTTGGAGACGCGGAATACCCGGTATTGTTTAATCCCGGTTTGTTAGGGGAAGAGATAGATAAGGCGCGCAAGTTCATAACCGCGGAAACCGATACTGCCCAGGTTCTGGCAAGGGCTGAGTTTGCCGCGGAAATGGCTGTTGACCAATACGGAAATACCTCAGGAAAAGAAAAAAGATTATATACTAAAGCCGAACTTGTGGATAAGCGGGATAAAGACGGAGCCGCGGAATTAGACGAAAACAGGATCCCCATAGTTGTCCTGCGTTATACGGATATCGAAGGCAAACAACAGGAAAGAAGAGTAAGTTTTTATGTTTTAGCCGGCGATGGGAAGACATATGTGAAGGTTGACCCGGGAAAATATCCTGATTATGACTTTATGGTTATTGATGATACCGTTAAAAACAACGATCCTTACACAGGCAACAGAATCATATTCGGTGAAAACGCGATAAGGCGCAAAATAGCCCTCAATGTCCTGGGCGAACTTTATCTGCGTACTCAGATTAAAAAAGCCGGGCAGTCCTTGATTGACGCGAAAAGATGGAAGGGTTTTGAAAAAATGCTTCCTGTTTTCAGCGGGCTTACCAGCGAACAGGCAGTCGGCGTGCTTAGAGTAATTTTTAATGCCGCGGTAACCGCGCAAAGTATTACTAATGCTCCTTCTAAAGAAGATGTATCCCTTATTTTCCGCAAAAAACTTCTGGATATGGACAAGGTGTTAAGTGAATTGAATATTCCTTCATCAGAACAGGAAAAGTCAAGGGTGATAATCGAAAGTAACCTCGCGGATTCCGCGGCAATGACTGAGAAATTGAATAAGCTCGAAGGGGTAAAGCTTCGGCAGGAACAAATTAAGGCGGCTCTTGAAAAAGGAATAGAGCGGTTTATTACGCTTGTGCGTAAAGCCAAAGAGATAAAAGACGATAAGGAGCTTAATGATTATATCAAGAAAGAAACTAGTTTTAACAAGGATTCTGAAATTGCCGCTATTCGCTTGTTCCTTGGCCTAATCGATAACACGGCGAGTATATTGGGTGGGAAACGTGATGACAGAGGCCTGCTTTATGATTCGTTCGCTTATTTCAGCGGCGGAGAAATAAATATTTTATCAATCCTGGCGAAATACGCTTTGCCGGGTGAATATGCTTTTCTTGGGCGGGGAGAATTCGGCGCGGAAGGATTTAACCGCCTGCTTACTCCTTTTGGTTTGACCATAGATATCTTCGATTTATTCAGTATCGATTCTTATGAAGATATTAATCCGGATTTATTAAGATTGTACATCTTCGGGTATCCGTTATTCGCAGACCAGAGCAGGATTCAGCAGTACATTGATGCCCGCGAAAATAATTTCGCGGTCGAAGTTTCATCCGGCGGGAAAATCACCCGCGTGTATCAGACGAAGGAAGAGTATGAAAAGATAAAGTTAAAACGGGTCGCGGTTATAAAATTGGAAGCAGTCGGCGTGGATTGGCCTTTGTTTGTCAATGCTCAAACAGGCGGGGTTATCCTTTTGGGATTGCCGGCGTTCGGCGAAGAATTTAACAGGCTGCGGACAGAATTGGATAATCACTTTAAAGCTCAGAAAATCACTGTTGGTGAAGGCGGTTATATGGAAAACTCAAGCCGCGAGCCGGAACAAATAACCGAAGGCCGCATTTCTTCTAAAGAGAAAATCAGCGTTGATGATATAGTTAACTTTATTATTAATTTTCGCAACTCGGATACGTTTTTAAACCCAAGCTTTTTCTACCTGCCAGGGGAGCGGGGCCTGCATCACAAAAGAAATTTGAGTTATACGTATGATATCGGGTTGTCTTACCATTTACTTGATGCTGCCAATGAACGGGTTCTTTCCGGAGCGCAGGCGGATTATCTTGAGAAAACCGGAAATATCCGCATGTTTGCCGCGGATATGGAAAAGAAAAAATCAGAACTGCTTGGCGTGGCAAACGCGATTGACAGCGCATCTATTGCCGGAAGAATTCTGGAAGAGGTTTCCGATAGCGGGCCGGTGGCTTACCTGATAAAAGTATTCCTTAACGAGTACCGCAATAGTAATGAGCAGCGTTATCTTGACGCCGCGGTAAGGTTAATTGGAGCTCTGGAAACCAGGATTGATAAAGATGGAGGTTTATTCAAAGGCAGGACGCATGGCCTGATAAAGTCCGGAGAAGAAAACATTGATATCTTAAGCGCATATCGCGAGGCAGATAAATTATATCAGACGGATAAGGACAAGTTTAAAGTGTTAAAGCCTTACAGCCGGAGGTTCTCGGATATTGCAGATTGGTTTTGTTCTAACCTTTATGATAAGGAAAAGGGATATTTTGTGCGCGGTTTGGATGCGGAGGGAAAGAAGGACGGCGTGTTTGCCACAGACGTAAATGCCTTGGCGATCATCGGATTAGGGCCGCAGGAGATAAACAACCGCTTGGGTAAAGGCGCGGCAGATAGGATATGGCAGCAAACGCAGAAGCAGGCGCGGGTGGAAAATATCTCAGTTAGCCGGCCGGATAATAAAATAGTAACTGCGGCTTTATTGTATGACTGTACTAACGCGGAACAAAGGGTGCTTTTAAATAGAGAGCCTGTGGGATTTTTGGAAATAAGCGGACAGATGGCTCTCGGGTGCCTGGTAATGGCGGAATATTATTTACAGGCAGGAAATACCGCGGCCCAGGCAGAGCAAATAAGCCGGTATAAGACGATTTTAGAGGGATTGGATAAGCTGGCGGTTAATATCAGCGGCCGTGGAGCAGTATATCCTTATGCTACGCGTTCCGGTATAAAGGCATTTGCTGATGATGGAGAAAATATTCCCGATGCTATCGGAAGCATTGCCGCGACTGCCTGGATTGGTTTTGCCAAAGCCGGATTTAATCCCTTGTCCGGAAAGTTTGTATCACCTGAAATAGCCTCTGCCGCGGGTATCAGCGTGCCGAAAGAAGGGGTTCCCGCTAAAATAAGCGAACGCACTCCCAGGTTTACCGAAAGAAACAGGCTGGAAGACGAAAATGAAAGCGCTATTTTCAGGGAGGAGACCATGGACTTAAGATCAACCGTTGAAGTGGGGAAATCAGCGGTTAAAAAGGCGGAAGACAGGCTTGATCAACTACAGGACGGAAAAGGCGATGACCGGTTACTTTATTTTAATAAGGATACTTATAATTATGGATATTATCAAGCGAGCACTCATACATTCAGAAAAGTAACAATAAAAGTCAGCCACGATAAGATTATTCAGGATATTGCCAAACGCGAAAGAGAAAGAGACGCTCTTAAGCAGCAGCCTTTACTTGCCGCGCAAGGAGGAATTGTTATCTACAATTCCGACGGCTCGATAAGGGAAGTTTTGGCTGGAGAAGAAGTTTTTAGAAAACACTTCAACTATATTCTCGATACTTATAATAACCTTCAGCAGAACGAGATTGCCCGCCGCGGCTGGATATATTCCGACGAAGTTACGGCAAAAGACGGGCAGAAAGAGGATGTCTTTATTGCTGTAAAATTTCCGGTCAAGGATAGGTTTGTTTTCCGCTCGGTTAACCGTTCAAGCGGAAAGGAAGAGGTTCGTATTTATGAATTCGGCCAGTTAAATAAGATTATCGCGGAGTCCTTTATTACGGAATTGGAATATAACGCTGAAGGGGTGGAAACCACAGCGCATATTTATGAAAATCTGTCCGAATCCGCTGATGAAAACGCGCGAAAAGGAGCTGAGGTTAAGATCGCGTGGACCATTGCGTTTGATGTGAGTGACCTCAAGCATCCTATTGGCGTGAAAAAGGTACGGAGCCTGGATTCCGGTTATGAAAGGATTGAGGTATACCGTGATTATAAACTTCCGGTAATGACTATTGATGAAAAATATATTACTCAGATAGAGTATGACGATGAGGGTCATGTTCTGCACAGCAAAAGCTGGATAAATAAAAGCGGCAGCCTTGACAATCCGCAATATGATAAAGACAAACCGGCATTTATTGCCGAACGCCTGTATTATGACGAAGCAACGAAGTATGTGGCAGTCAGGATCAAAGACGTAAATAGAAAAAAAGAACAGATTGTAATCAGGGACCCGGAAGGGCGCCTGATGGTTGGTTATTACGGGCGCATTGACGAGAAAAAACAGGGCGCGAATATTGTACAGGTAAAAGACGCCAAACAACAGACTGTATTCTCCTTTGACGCTAAAAATTTTGTTATCGATAAGGAAACAGTTTATTACTACAAGTATGACACGGCTCTGGAGAAATACGGCGTTAGCAGAGAACAAATGCGTTATCTTGGCGCGCGCGGCATAGCAATGGTTGGAGAAACTTATGTTTATGACAGCCAGAAAGGCCGGCAAGGCGGCTCTGTCGGCAGTTCGGTAGTTAAGAAGATAAGCAAGGACAGCTATTTTGACGCCCATGGTAATATCCTGCTTCAGATGTATGGGCCAAAACAAAAATTGGTTTGGCAGCAGCTGGTCGACAACAAGGGGAGAAAGATTGTCGATTATTATGGCCATTTGGAGGGAGAGCGTTTTGTGCGTGAAAAGGCCTCGTTTTCTTTCTATACGGTAAGGCATCTGGAAGAGTTTAAGGCAAATAATGCGGCTCTTTATGAACAACTAAAAAATGAGCTGAAGAGTTTGAATATCGATATAGAGTCAAAGGAATATAGACAGCGGCTTAACAGCCTGGGAAAGATTGACGTGGCATTGCTTGGGGCTACCTTCTCCTACGATAATAATACGCACCGCAGCCAGGACCTACTGTCCTTTTCCGCGGTTAAACCTCAGCCGGACGGAAGATATATCGACGATGCCGGACGGGTTTTGGTTTTGGGAAAAGATTTCCAAAAGAAAAACGTCAATGAGTTTTTGATCGACAGCGAAGGCCGCGTAGCCGTAAAATACAGCGGCAGATTTGATTATAAGGTGAAAAAATTTATCCGCGAGAAACAGACATTTTTCTATTATAGTTATGAAGATAAAGCACGTATTGAAAAAGAATACGGCATAAATTTGGATAAGAATAATAAAGATCGTTTTGAAACCGAGTACGGCATAGATCTAACGAAAAAGCAGGAGATGAAAGTCCTAGGGTTATACGGCGTGGCCATGGTCGGTGAAACCTTTACTTACAACAACGAAACCGGAAAAATCGGCGGATTGGTCGCGAATTCTTTCTTAAAGAAATTTGAAAACGGCGAATATGTGGACAAAGACGGCAATATCCTTGTGCAGATGACCAATGCCAATCAGCATATGAGCCGCCAGGATGTTATCGATAACCTCGGGCGTACGATTATTCGTTACTTAGGCAAATTGGATCTCCTCACAAATGAGTTCGAACGCGCGCTGGTTGCCAGGTTCTTTTACAGTACGCAGCAGCTGGAAAGCTTTAAAGAGGAAAGCCCTGAACTCTATAACCAGCTGATTGAAGAGTATAAAAAACTTGGCCTGGATATTGAAAACCCTGATTTTCAAGAAGCGCTTAACCGTTACGGGAAAATAGGTGTCGGCCTTATAGGCGCGACTTACATCTATAGCCCGCAGAAAGAAGCAGTTACTTTGACAGCTGTGTCGCTTATTAAAGAAATAGGCAAGGAGTCCTATCAGGACGCGCGGGGCAGGACGCGGGTACGCGGAATTTATATTGATAATACCGGCGATGTGCTGGTGGAAATGAAAAATGTTTTGAATAACCTGCATTGGCAGGAACAGATTGACAACGATGGGAAAATACGCGTTAAGTTTGACGGGATATTAGACGAAAACGGTAATTTTATCCGCAACCAGAAGACTTATTATTTTTATGATTATGATAGCTTTAGCGCTTTTAGAGACGCGCATCCGGAGTTGCGCAAAGAGCTGGATGAATGGCAATCAAAGCTTCCGAAACTGAATAACATCAATTTACGCCAGGTTATGGATGAGCTTGGCCGCTGCGGTATCGGTATGGTTGGTTTTACTTTATTGTATAATGAGAAGAATCAACAGGTTGTTGATGAATTATTGGAAATTCGTAATGCAGTACAACAGGCAGATAAAAAAGCATTAAAGACGATTGTTTCTGCGAAATTTTCCGTATTAAAGGATTCCATAGACAAATTGGCTATTCCAGAAGTTATGGCGATTTTCAATGCTTTAATCGAAAAAGAAAAACAAGGTACTTTATCTTCTGCTCAGGTTAGTTCAGATATTAACGAGATTATAAATAAACTTAATGAGCCGTTGTCGTTTTCTTTCCTGAATACCCATGAATCCTCGGTTGCCATGAAGGTTGCTGAAAATTTTGTTAATCAATTTTTTGATGTTGGTAAAGATCGACAAGCTGCTGCAGCTTTACCCGGCTTAACTAACCATATTGCCGATTTTATGTCTGCTTCTTCTCCTGATGAAGAACAGGCAGCGCTTACTGCGTTAAAGAATAAGCTTTTAGGATTAGATAGTAAGCTTCAAAAAAGCGTTGATGATGTGCGCGCGGATGTAAAAAAGAGTATTGCAAAAACGTTACAGGATTTAAAAGATAAGGTTAAAAAGGGTGCAGGGTTAGTTGCCGATAGTCTGGGATTAACCTTAGAGGAGAGAAAAGCAGTACTGGGTGATATTCAAAAAGCTCTGGAAGGTATTATGATGAAAACACCAGAGCAGGAAAAAGAAGTTATTGAGAATTTAGTTAAAACTCTAAGACAAAAAATAGCAATAACTTTAGATGAAGCGAAACTTCGCGCCGCAATCAACAATATATCACTGCAATCTCCGTTAACATCAGCTTTGCTTAATTATAATCAATCTCCGCATGAGATTTTACCAAGTCATTATTTTAAAGATAATGGTGAAATCTCAGTACAGATGGTCAGATTTAAACAGAAATTGACCTGGGAAGAGATAAAGGATAATTTCGGCCGGCCGGTAACTGTCTACGAGTGGGGCAGAGTAAACGCTGGGCCTTTGCAAAGGACAAAGGCAACGGATTATTATTACACCTATAAGGATGAATTTGCGGCTTTAAGCGGGAATTATTACCGTGCTGATGATAAAAGATTCGCTCATCTTGCCGGAGATAAAGAACGGATTAAAGAAGCGATGAGAGCGGAGATGGAGAAAACGATGAATTCTATGGGCAAACTGGGGTTCGCGCTCGTCGGAAAAACTTATCTGCTTGATAGAGAGGGCAAAAGAGGAGAAAAGCCGATTGCTTCTTCAATAGTTAAAGAAATACAGCCTGAGGCAAAAGGCCTGTTCCAGCGTTATTTTAACGATAAGGGAGAAATGCTTATTCAGCTTAAGAATGAGAGGACAAAATTAGTATGGCAGGAAGTAAAAGACGCGCATGGCCGCGTGATTTATGCCTATGACGGCAAGATGGTAAACGGTGTATTCAAGCGCACAAAGGTTACACGTTTTTATTACACTATGGATGATTTTAAAGATTGGAACGGTTTTTTTAATTTCATCTTCCGTAAAATGGGCGAAGATTGGGAAAAGCTGGGCTATACTAAGGAACAAATGGAAGTAGAGATAAAGAATGCTTTGGAACGCTTGGGTAAGTACGACATTGCCACATTAGGAAGCACTTACCGTTATGACCCGAACTGCGCGTACGGCATTAATCCTGATTTTAAAAAAGGAGAGTCTAACCTGCTGGCAATATCCATTCTCCAGAAGTTTAATCCGGATGAGTATGGAAGCATAGTAGATAAAGGCGAAACAGATTACATTAATGACCAGGGATACATAAAACCGCTGATCTATGACGTGAAGACGCATCTGGTGTGGATGGGCATAAAAGACAATAAGGGCAGGATACGCTATAAATATGACGGATATGAGACTGCTCCCGGTAAGTTTTCCTGGGTGTGGGTGAGCAGGATAAACTATGATTGGCCTGAGGATAAGGAAAATCTTGGGGCAATCGGCATTGCTTACGGCAGTAATACCTATCTTTACAAAAACTATTTGGATATTGACAGTGTTGCCGCCCAATTAAGCGCGCTTGCAGTTGATTTTGCCGCAGATAGCGATTTAAAAGGCCGCTTGAGTGATGTATTAAAGGTTTATTTTGAAAAAGCGGTGCAGAGGGATAAAGTAGTCGAAAAGCTGATTAAGCAGTTAAATACAATGTCTGCCGCGGGGTTAAGTAAGCAGAAACTAATAGCTGGACTTAGCAGTGAATACAAAATTATTTTGCGGGAATTCGCGTCGCGTTATCTGGTGAGTATTGCTATGAACCTCAGGCAAACAACCGATAGAGTGACTGAATTGGCCCTTGCTTATAACGAGGGCGACGGGCAGTTTTTCTTAAAATTAGATAATTTGTTAAAGAAATATTTTCCTATCGCGAAACACCGCGATGAGGTTCGAGAGGCGTTGAAAAACGCGGTAGACAATGAGGGGAAGAAAAAGTTAGATAAAAAGGATCTGCAGGGTGCTTTAAGTGATGCTATATCAGGAGTGTTGATAAACTATACTGCTTTTCATATTGACCACGGTTTCGGCAAGGTGACGACTTCGCAGATTGTTTCGTTTGATAAAGAGGGAAAGGTTTTTATAGACGAAAAAGGTAATGTGATCTTTCATATGTATCAAAAGAAGAGAAACCTGGATTACCAGGAGGTAAAAGATAACCAGGGCCGGATTAGAATCCTGTTTGACGGCAAGGTTACTGTAAATGTGCCTGAAAGCCAGGATCAAGAACGCTATAAGCATTTTAAACGCGATATTATGACGTTTTCCTATTTTGAAGACGAAGAGCTTGATTTGATAAGCGTTTCAAACCGGGGAGAAGCGGCTTTTTATCTGTCAAAAGAGGAAATTATCAAACATCTTACGCAAATGAAAGCAGATGATGTGAGTGTTATTCTCAACCGGCATAAAGAGGTACTCAAGCCTGGACAGCTGACGGCATATGAGAAAGAGATTACCGATTGCGGCGGCTTAAGTACTCTGGCGGAAAATCTGCGCCTTGCCATAAACAAAACAATAGTAGTTTTTAGGGACAAGCATCAGTTTGCAAGCCCGGATGTTATCGCGGATATGATTTACGAGGATAAGCAGCAGCCCGGTTATAAACTTAGCGGTTTATCCAGAGAGACTCTGGCAGTTTTATGCGGCGGCCTTATAGGAGAAAGTATCAGTGAATCGTGGTTAATTCCGTTTGATGAAACAAAAGAAAGCAAGATTGACAGATACTTCAATGTAAGCGGTGACATCCAGTATGAGGCGGTAGAACACTGGAAATCCGAGGTAACAAAAAACGGCGAGCTGCTGCTGACTAAGGCGGATGTGCATTACCGCAGGACAAAAGACAACCTGGGCCGTGTGATTAAGCATACCTGGGGATATTGGAATAACTTCAAGGATTTTATGAGTATAATGCAGCTGCAGGCAAAGTACCAGACCCGCTACGGAAAATTCAGTATTGCCGATATTACGACCGCGTTTTTAACTGAAAGAGGATGGACATTGTTCAACTATTCAAAAGCAGTTAATTTAGATACTAAAACAGGCGCGGTTGATTACGCGGTTGTAAAGACTGAAATTGAGAATGAAAGCGAAGAGGATTCTGAAAAACTGGAACAGCAGTTTGAAAGCTACTGGAAACTTTACCGCATCCCCCTTTCACGGGAAAAGATGATTGAGCGAATTAAAGCAAAGGCAGGGTGTGAGCAGGCAAAGGCAAAAGAGCTTGTAGAGCGTATCTGCCGGGAGGTTTATCAAGACGGCGGTTTTGACAGTGAAGATGAGCTTATTGCTTTTTTTAAGGAAAACAATATTCCGCTGGATACACGTGACGATGATGATAGAGAATTTATTGATACTTTTTATGAAAAATTAAAACACCGTTTGGCAACAATCGCTGTTGAACCGGTAGAAACCGGTAGTGTCAGCAGCCGTCCGAAGATTC
>JAHIOQ010000018.1 GCA_018895275.1 Candidatus Omnitrophota bacterium | reverse complement strand
CGTGAAAGGCTCTGGAAGGATATTAAAGATTAAGGAATCAGCGGCAAGCAGTGGTGTAAGTAGAGGGATGATAATTGAAAAAGAAAAAGGGATTTTGAAGAAATTGTTGAATATCAATTAATCAAACAACGTCCCCCTCACGTCTTACAAACAACGTCCCCCTCACGTCTTACGGATTCAACGATTAAGGTTTTGGTAAAAAAGTTGCCAAAGCAGGCTTAAGGGGAGAATTATCTTGATTTCACGGAGCTTTAGTATAAAATGTATAATATGCGCAAATTATTAATTTTCTTATGTTTATATCTCTCTTTTTTCTGTATTTCTGCTTATTCAGCCCCTCAAGAAGTTAAATATGCTGGTTTTGCTTTTGTTGGTAATTTTGACGACATTGCAACTCGTTTTAAGTATACAAATGCATTGAATGCTCAAAAAGATGAAAATGGTAGATCTGTCTTTGATCGTGATATCCAAAAATTTATTCAGGACAATGCATCGGCGATGCAGGGGATCAATCTTAAGATAGGCGATGAGTCTCAAACTAAGATTGCCATGGCTTTGGCGATGACTCGGGAGAATATTAGCGTTGTTAATGTCGATGACGTCTTTAAAGTTGTTGTGAACTTGTCGTGTAATTTAACTTTTTTGAATTTCGATGGGATGAAGGTTGTGGCAACTTATCCAATTTATCTTGAATATATTGATGTTCGGAAGGAAGCGCCAGACGAAGCGTATAAATTGGAATTGATAAAACGGTTATTCTTTGCGGACGATTTTAGCATTATGAAAAAGTTGAAGGATCGAATAGGAAGTATTGGATTGAAGAATGATGCCGTGTTAAACATGAAAGTTTTGAATGTTATTGTTGAGGACGAAGCAAAAGCTAATCTTCAAGAGTATAAAAATGATTTTGGTGTTTTTGAAAGCATCGTCGCCCAGCGATTTTCGGACGCCTTATCTAATAAATTGAATGTTTCTTTATTGCCTTATGCGAAAGATTATCTCGGGGGGAGAATGTCCCTTGTTTTTTCGGATGCTCGAGTGCAAGATTTTCAAATTCCTAATGCGAGTTATGGTATCGATTTTACGCTTCGTAAGCTTACAAAGGAACTTTATAAAGAGGGTATTGGAGATGACGCTTTTCTTTATGGAGCGTATACGACGGTGAAGTTTTACGATCCTGATTTAGGCAGAACGTATTGGGATCAAAAAATTAAGTTTGGTGCGGTTAAGAATGTTCCAAAGTTGCAAAAAACGACGGATGATTTTGCTATTTTTGACGAGATGACTGGCATGGTCATGGGAGAGGTTATAAAGAAAATTCAAGATGATAAGCAATTCTATAAGGAGGTGGTGACGCGATGCTTAAACAAATAATGATGGTGTTGATCGGCGGGCTTCTACTGTTAAGTGCGACAGTAGCGCATGCCGAGTACAAACAGGTGAAGGTTATCGGGAAGGTTGAAACAAAGTTCATTCGGACGGCGACTACTGGTCAAAAAAAGCTGGCGCTTGAAGATGCGAGAAAGAAGGCACTGGATAAGTATATCTCGGAACTGGATTCTCAGCGTGTCAGGATCTTAAACAATGTTATTGATCAGCTTCGACAGAATCTTTCCACATATGTTCCTGAAGTTGTAGCGCTTGATGATGGCAATTGGAATGATGGCTATTGGAGTATTGGAGTTCAGGCGTCAATTAATGAAGCTCAGATCGAGGAGATCGTTAACACGTATACTAAGGCTAATGTAAAGAAGCAGGGTGAAACCTTCTTGTCTTTTGTTTTTGTTGCGAGAGAGGCGGATAGCGTCAGGAAGTTTGATGGTAAGAAGACGGAGAGGGTTGCGGATTCGGAAGCAGTGAAGACTTCAGAATCTGAAGATGGAGCTTCGGGGCAGAGTGAAAAGGTCGCGGAGAAAATTACAGGTGGGTCTGTAGAAAAGAAAGCCGATAAGATTTCGTACAGGAGTTATATTCCCGAAGATATAGGGAGCAAAGTATCTGAGGTATTCAATAAGGCTGAGTTTTCTGTTGTTGAGCCTTTCGAAGCCCAGATCGATCCCAAGAGTTTTGCCTCTGATTTTGTCGAAAGCGATGAAATATCCGATGCCACAAAAAAAGCGGCTGTTGATGCGGCTAAGAAAGCAGGGTTGAATTATCTTGCGGTGGCGACGTTAGATGTCGGAGAGCAGATTGTTGATCAGGCAACGGGTATGCAAAAGGTTTATGTTCGTGTTAATGGATATGTTTGGGATTTGAATGGAAAATTCACAAAGAAGATATGCAGTGTGGGCCCTGTTCAGTTCAGCGGTCTTGGCGAAGATCCAAAAGTCGCTAAAACAAATGCCTTAATTAATGCCGCCTCAGCCGCGGCCAAGGATTTGGTTGATCAGTTGAGACTTAAACAGAGCATGTAAATTTAATAAAAATTAAAAAGGGAGCGAAAAGATGATTAAGAAATTACTGGTGTTGAGTATCGTTGGTTTTATGGCATTTGGATCAAGTACGGCTTTCGCCCAGTTTGGAGGGTTAAAAGGGATGGTTGACGGAGCTAAAAAGGCCGTTGGCGGTGGAGCTTCGACGGGTGATCTTAGCGCATCAAAAGGTTCTGTGGTTAGTGCCTATTTAGCCTCAACACAAGCGTTGACCTTAAGTTTGGAGAAAGCGGCGGAGGCGTTTGGTGTAAAAAAAGAGGTTCTTGAGAAGCTGGCCGTTGTTAAGTCCTTAAAGGAAGGCAATATTAACGACAAAGATTTGGAGAAGGCTCGGAAATCTTCAGAAGAAGCACAGGCGATTATTAAGGAGAAAATGAGCGCGACAACGGCTCCAAGTGTTGAATCAAAGGCGTTAATGGCAGAAAGCATGATTCATTTGGCCGATGGCATACAAAAAGAAACAGAATTGGTTGGGTCGGTTCAAACATTGTCCTCTCAGGCACAAGCGGCTGTAAGCAGTGCTTCGCCAATGGAAATGCTCAAGGTCAAGGATATCGCTGGTACGGCCCTGACATTGGTTAAGGCTATTCCGATGGATCTCAAGCTTTCAAAAAATATTCTTGGTGCGTATTTGACGTATGCCAAGGCGAATAATATTTCTACGCCCAGCAATGCTTCTAATTTATTGAAAGGGGAATAAGCGATGATGTCATTAAAGATACCGTTTATTGCGGTTACTTTGTTGGCGTTTGTCGCTTGCGGAAATGTTTGCGCGGAAACGCCACAGCCGTCTACGGATAAGGTGGATAAGCCTTTAGCCGTCGCAATTTTTTCAAGGAATAAAACACGTGATGCCGGATATGAAAAATATGCGGATATGCTTCGTAGCGGTTTGGTTTCCCAATTATCAGGGAAGTTTACCGTGATTGATAAAGATGATGTTGTAAATGTCTTTGAGAGGGAAACAAAAAAAGAAGTTACGAAGTCATCCGACTTGTGGAGTTATCTTCAAATGCTTTCCGAGTTAAAGAAGGAAGAGAAGGAAGCGGATAAACAAGGAAATGTCGACAATCGGACAATTGAGCAAAAATCTTCGGCATTAAGAATCTCGCAAGCGATCGGAGCGAATTACTTTTTGATCGCGGATGTGGAGGAGATTGTAAGTAATAATATCAAGGATACGGTCTACGGAAATCAAGTTAATGATATGAGAATCACAGCCGATTTGGCCGTCAAGATTCTCGACGGCGTTCGAGGTGGAACTATATTGGCGGAGAATGTCAGGGTCGAGAAAAGGCTTCGTGGCGATGAGAAGACCATTTTCAATCCGGAGGATGTTGCTCAGGCTTTACCGGTATTGATGAAACAGGCGGCCGGTGACGTTGCCAAGAAGTTTTTGGATAATATTGAAAAGGTTCGTGGATTCGAAGTTGATGCCGTGAAGGTTAAGTTTAAGGTTAAAACAAATGTGCCAAGTTCCACAGTGGAAATAGACGGCATGGCAATCGGCACGGCTCCCGGAGAGTTTCAGGCTATATCCGGTGCTCACAGAATACGTGTCACGAAGGACGGGTATCGTGCTTTTGAGCGGGATGTGAATATTATTGCGAATGCGGAGTTCTCTGTTTCTCTGGAGGAGACTGGTGAGAGGCAGGATGCCAAAATTAAGAGCGATACGGCAGAGGCGGATAATTATTCGACCAAGAAGAAAGCTGATGCCGAATATAAACACGGCCCTAAGAAAACTGCCGACTGGTAAGGAGGACTAATGTATAGATTCATTATTTCATTTTTATTATTGTCTGTTATAGCTTTGCCACCCATTTCTGCGCATGCGGAGAAAATGAGAGTGGGATTCGTTGAGCAGATTGACTCAACGGTAGATGTGCCGGATGTCATTAAGCAAAACTTAAAAGACGCAATCAGGCAGAATCTTGTTAATTCGGGTAAATTTGAAGTTGTTGATCGGAACCAGAAAGACATTAATCGGTTGTTTGAGGAAATGAAATTCTCCGATGAGCGGATTGGGCGTGTTGATATGAATGACGCTAAGAAGGCGGAGTTTGGAAAGATCTCTGGAATGGAATATATGGTTCTTGTCAGTATTAATGACTTTTTTACTGGCGAGGAAGCGTCAAAATTCCAAAAGACTGAACCCGGCAATAAGGCGGTGGTTCGACTGGGTGTGAATTTAAGACTGTTAAATGCGTCTACAAGTAGAATCCAGCTTGAGAAGAGTGTTTCTGCGAAGCGTTTGTCCGCGATTAAAGCGGCTGAAGGTCAGATGGATATGGAGTTGGTAAATAAGGCAATAAAGGCGTTGGCGGAGAAAGTCGTCCGTCAGGTTATGGATGAGGCTTATCCGATCTTGATCATCGAAAGAAATGGAAGCAGTGCTTTTATTAACAGAGGTAAGGATAGTGGGATCACTGTTGGTGAGGAGATGGATGTTTTTGTGATGAAAAAAGTGACGGATGAGGGTACTCAGGAAACTGTTGATCTTGCGAAGGCTGTTGGCAAGGTAAAAGTTACGAATGTTTCCGATAAGACGGCTGAAGTTGAGGTTATGGAAGATTTTGGCGTGAGCAAGGGTTGCGTTGTGAAGATGAAAGATAAGGATCAGTCCGTGGTTGAGGATGTGGCGAAGACTATCGAGAAGAAAAAGAACGCTGAGGATTGGTAGAATGAAAGAATTCGGCTTAGCACTTCTCGCGGCAGTTTTAGCTTTACTTGGGCAGGCAATAACTACCTTTATCATTCATAAACCAGAAGGGGACTAAACCAGAAGGGGACGTTGTTTGATTAATTGAATAAACCAGAAGGGGACGTTGTTTGATTAATTGAATAGTTGACAAAGGAAACAATGCATGATAGAAATAGAGTATGCCAAGACAAGCACGATTAGATTATCCAGGCTGCTATCATCATGTAATGGGTCGAGGAATCGATGGTTTAAAGATATTTTATAAAGAAGCGGACAAGGAAGATTTTT
>JAHIOQ010000017.1 GCA_018895275.1 Candidatus Omnitrophota bacterium | reverse complement strand
TCCATCTGTTGAATAAAATCTTTTACCGGGTAATCTCCTCTGCGAGCTGGATAAAATTTAATTTTATACATCTTCCCCTTCAATAAAAGTATATATCAAATTTGATATATTGTCAAGACCGAAAAAGGAAAAAATTACAAATAAATTCCCTTTGAACGTCGCAAAAGTCCATGGGAGCAAAGTGGGACATTATACATTGATGTTTAACAATTCCTTCGAAATCCCTTTATCTTTTTCAATTATCATCCCTCTACTCACACCACTGCTTGCCGCTGATTCCTTAATCTGTAATACCTTCCCTGAATCCTTTACACTCATTCCTATTTTTTTTACCGCTAAATACATAAAAATACTGCGTGTTTTGTTGTAATCTGGCCACCTTATCCATTATTTTTTCTCAACAATACAATTAACAATCGGCCTTAACCACTCTGACGCATACAAAACATTGTAAATACAATATTTCACGAGAATATTACTCCGCCAATAATGGTTGTGTACAACTGTCCTTTTCATTTTTTATTTACAGGCTGAATCACAGCAAACTAAATCCATGTTTCACAAACCCGCATTGGAAATGGTTTCCGGATCATCCTACTTCTTCTTGATCACTTTTCCGCACTCCGGGCATTCGAACTCGTTATCAATGAAAAGACTGCACTGCACGTGAGCCCCGCAATGCGGGCATTTCATTATGGTATAGGCCAACTATTTGATGTTTTGATCAACGTGCCGGGATGATCCCATCCTCGTCTGTTGTGCGACAATTATAATTGCCGGAAAAAATAATTGACGTTAGACACTCGTAAATAACTTTTAATCTTTAAGCTATGCCCCCTACCCGCTCTTATTTCTTCTTTGTCAACTACTAATCAATACTTCAAACAACGTCCCCTTCTACTACTAATCAATACTTCAAACAACGTCCCCTTCTACTAATTAAATCAACTTCCTTATAAATAACCTCAGCACGATTATCCTCACCAATTTGTGCCAGAAGCTCATTAAGGGTTTCCTTGCATCTGGTACGGCGAAAAATCTCCCATGATATCTTCACCACATCCTCAACCTTGCCAAGGGCATGACTAACTTCCCGAAATAATTCAGAATATTCGTATTCATTTTTTGCGCCGCATTCAGCCGCCTTTTGCAGACGATCATAAGCCGTTGAGGCATCTCCGGCAGAAAAATAGACCTTTGCAATTTCAATATATGCCCTGCCGTTAAGCCCCTGCCAATTACGCTGGCGCGTTTGCTCAAATAACGTGCCATCCTTGATTTGCCGCGCCAGCGACTCGATCATATACAGCCATTTTCGCTGACGGGTTATTTCTTCTCCTGCTGGGATTCTCTGTTCAATCTTATCAATGAGTTGTCTTATACCGCTTTTATTCAAGAATCTTGAAGCTTTATCAATCAGGGCATCGGCTGGCATAATCCGCAAATATCTCTGCCGCAGTAATCCGAAAAACATCGCCGACATTGCCGTAGGAATCATCACACCGCTCAAAAATTTCGGCATCGCGTTTATAGAAATCAATTAACGCCTCCGCTCCTGCTTGAGGATCGTGGACTGATTGCTTCAACTGCTCCAAAGCATAATTAAGCATATAGGCCAAATCCGGCGCCTGGCTTCGCCAAAACATCTTCCGGCTGTTTTTTGCGGCAGTCACGGTTTTCTTAAAATCCTTGACCGCCTGTGTCTCATCGTTCTGCATACGTTTCATTTGATTTTTCTATGATTAAGCTTTGTCTATCTTGACTAAGAAATAAGCAATTCAAGATTGTTACGCAATTGAGCTTTAACAGAATCAATATTTAAAGACCAAATATCAGCTAAAAACGAAATTATCCCATGTGTTTCCCATGGCATAATCGGCGATTTACCGTTAGTCACAAAAGGCCCATCCGTCTCAGGAAGAACCTTTTCGCGGGGCATCAACTTTATCAATTCCCGCCCCTTTGTTCCTAATATCATTGCAGGACCGACACTGAACCAACATCCTATTGTAATAGCCCGCTGCAATTCATTCGTTGTGCCAGAAAACCAATGCAAAATCTGCTTACCGGATTGAGGATATTTTTCAAGCAAATCCAGCACAGGCGTACCCGCGCACCTCGAATGAATACTTAGAATTCTTCCACCTTGTTTTTCACATTCAGATAGAACCCTAGAGAATAGCTCTTTTTGCAATGAAAAAAATTCTTGATTCTTGGGCGAACCATCAAGACCAATTTCTCCAATAAATTTTGCCTTCTCAATACACAACATAAATACGTCTACCTCACCCGCTTTCTTGTGCGCTACTTCAGGATGCAACCCAAGCGCAACCTTTATATTCTCATATCCAGAAAACATTTGTGAAGTTGCCTGCCAAGCCCTCGGACTAGTCGTAACTACAAGGGTAAAAATATTCCGCTTCGCAACCTCTGGAAGCAACTTTAAAGAATCTTGATAAAGATCAAGATGGGAATGAAAATCAATCATATGACTCCATGATTTATTAAAAGCTGCCCGAGCTCATCTAGGCCGCGAGACAGGACTCCTTCATATTGCGGACGATCAGTCGATGATGCGAAAGAAAGAGATCCTCCTGCGAAGCGTTGTACTCCATATTTTTTATAATTTAGATACGCAATAGCCACTGCCCCAATATCGTTGGGGCCGGATTCACGGCCCGCTTTAGACAAATCTTGAAAATGATAATTATTCACTGTGGTATCAGTTAATTGTGCTTTTAAGAAGGCTGCACGCCTAACCAAGCAAGGCAAACATCTGCCACAATGAACTAGTCCATATCGACCAAACTTCCCACAACTTGTAGACTCCCCTATTAAACCAGTCAATTTTGCCCGATCACAACATCCACTAAGAATCTCGCCTTTAGTTTTAAATCGAAAAGGGAAAGATAATTTTACTGGGATACTTACCATGTCCCAAATTTCTTGAAGGCCTCCAACATAAAGAGGATGCGTGGTTTTCGTGCTCAAACTGCCGCTTCTTCCTGAATTAAGTGACGGATTAAGACTCATAAAACCGTTCTCGGGAACAACAATTTCTATAGGTGCTTCGGATCGAGAATTTAAGGCAGATGCCGCAAGAAGCCCGTATGCAAAAAAGATTATTGAGCGTCCCCGAGTTGAACTTTCACGCCTATTAAACAAACTTACTGGATGGCTCCAATTAAAATACCGACTAGAAGCACCCAAGGTGTTTGCAAACATCATTTGTGATTTTCTATCACCTTTTACGACCTGAGAAACAAATAAAGGTTTTCTCCCCGTAGCTGTCAAGTCAATTGCGCCAACAAGACTATCCATACCACCCGAAAGTAACGAAATACAATCTGCATCATAAGAAGCGAGAACTGATGCTTGTGGAGGTGGCTCAGCCCCGGGAAGAAAGTTTAATTTCCAAAAATCACCAGTTAAAACACGTAAAATCGATTCTAACCGAGATTTTTGTTGTACCCATGGCCCGTGGTCACAAAGATAAACATCCACTTCAATAACGCGCGTCCATCCATCGGAACTGTTCGACCTCTTACATGATAAATCAGCAGCTGCCACTGCTAACGCAATTGACAGAAAATCCCACACGCGTACAGTCGGACTAAAACCTTTCTTTTTAACATCACTACGCAATGTTGGCGCAATGTGCCCAACACCATCACGACGTGAATAAGAATACAACGAGAAATAGTTGACGTCATTCGCTAGTGTTGCTGGCAAAATAGAATCTGGTGCGCAAATAACTTTGTTCATATAGCACCTTCATATACTTTAAAAGTATTCGCTAATGCTTCTTGAATAACAGCTACCATCTGCTTTGAATCCGGATTAGCATTTCCCTCTCGCAATTGACGAATTTGGGCAGAAATTTCAGCCCTCATATATTCACCCATTTCATTCACCCGTTGTACAGCGTCTTTCGGATCTAATTTGGCGCTTTCAAAAAGTTGGCCAATGTCAAGCTGCAATCGTGTGGACGCCTCATTTGCCAAAAAAAGCTCAACCACCGTCCAAATATCCGCGTCGTTCATTTTAAGCAAATCTACATCCGGCTGAATTCGTAACAAATCAGACATTGCACCATCCATAGAGTTTCGACACGATTCTTCATCAAGGCTTCCACCATCTGATACGACCAAACGGACAATTTCATCAACCACATCCCTCGCTGTAGGTGTCCTCGCCACTAAAGCGCTGACCCACTGGTTAATACGTTGATCAGTGCCATCTCGTACTGTCTGAAAAAACGAGACCAAGCCAGCCGCGGTTCTAGCTGATAAGCGCATACGTTGCGCAACGTTTTTTGAGCCACCCATCCCCGAACGAGAATAATGGCCCACTGCTTTTCTAAAATGTCCCTCATTTCCCGTTCTAGCAAAAATCCCCAGTTCTCTTCGGGCATTTGCAAATCGTCGAGCAGGAGCAACACTCACCGGCTGATTCACTTCCGATGGTTGAACTTGTGGCGTAGTTTCCCATGCATTATTCCCATTAGGAGCATCAGGTAGCGCACTAGGAATAATTAGTGGATTACCAATCTGGTCGAGCCAAGGAGGATCAAAACCTACACCGGCACCCGGCCCTGAACTGGAAGTAGATGTTCCCATTTATTTTCTTCCTTGCATTGAAATAGCATTCCTGACTTGTACAGGCGTATTCGTATCCTGCGACCAGCGCTGCAACATGTCCTGAGCCCAAGCCTCACCTTTAATATGAGGAATCAGTGGCGCAGGTCGGTTAGTCGCGGGTATCGTTTCAAGATGTGATGCAAATACAGGCCCTAGTCCCGCGAATGCTCTTGTTACATGAAGACATCGAATTAAAGATGGCAACGACCATTGATCTGTCCGCGAAAGCCTCAATAATCGAGACAACACACCTCCACACTCGGCTTCCCCAAGAGCTTGCAATTTAGTAATCATAGGCTGCTGAATAACATCTCTTATTTCTGCTAACGCTGTTAATAATTCTCTCCCCTTAACAGAAAGCTCATCAAAACTTGCAAGATTCATCGCCTTATCTCGGCTCAAATATAATAATGGCCGAAGATCAATAGCAGCTAAACGTGGAGTAAGTTTTAGCCATTCGGCAATAAAAGGCACATTCCAGCAAGGATCAGGCGGGTTATACACCTCTCCTTTTGCAAGAGCATCTTCAATTGTCTTCAAGAATGAAAGTTTTCCATCACTGCTTTCAGCAACTTTCTTCACCAAATATTCAAATGCCAAAGACGAAGTACAACGTTCAAATAGCTGTAATTTCACCAATTCCTCAAACGCTACAGTCATGCCTTGACTTCTTGCAACCGTATCTCTAATTATAAGATTATTTAAAAATCTTTTTATCAATCTTGGATTTCCCGCAATATTGTCTGCTGTCGCCATAAGACCGGCAAGTTGATCTGCCAAATCAATTTGAGAGCCGAGCTTGGTGGCGTCTGTGCCGAAAGCATCTTCCATTGTCTTTCGGGTAAGACATCCTTTCCAAGAATTTCGAGCTGCTTCTAAAATTTTAACTTGTGCCGCTGCCAATACTTCTTTTGAAATCACCCCGCGCCTCTGTTCCAAGTCCGCCAATAATAAAATCAAATAGGCTTTTACTTCACTAATGCTCAACCGAGGAACTTCTAACGGAACCTGTATTAACTTGTCGAAATAACTTGTGACTAAATTATCTTCAAGGTCATCAATCCCAAAATGTACTTTAACCGCATTTCGAATCATCTGCTTATCAGCAGCGATGACAAATGCTGTACGGGGCAAAAATAAAAGTAACCGCATGGCTTCCAATGTAGAAATCGCAGTATTAGGAAGGCATCTATCAAGGTCATCAACTAAGACAATAAGAGTAATATCTAAATCTTTTAAAACCTCCTCAAAAGCTGTTCTTAATCCTGCTATTTCTTTAGGAAGCGATTTTACTTCTTTATCTTTTAATAGACCCTTCAGTTCAGGCTCAAGCTCGGCATAAGCATTCTTAAGCTTCGTTAAATCCTCATCAGACGGAGTCCCTTGAGAATTCGCAAGTGCACCGACTGCACCAATGACTGCTCCAAGAGTCCCAGCCATCGTACCGCCGACAGCCATGCCGGTTAAAACCGGCGCAACAAGTTTTCCAACCCGGAACCATTTAACACGTTTTGCAAATTCAAGAGCTTTATCCAGCGGTGTTTTTCTTTTTTCTGCTTCATCAAGCAATGCGTCGGAAACAACTTGCAACAATGCCATTCTGGCGTCATCAAAACCCTGATAAAGCCAAGCGTTAAAATTTACAAAAATATATTTCTTCCTTGATTCTTCATCTTTCTGTAAACAAACACCTATCATTTTCACTAAAGATGACTTGCCCGACCCCCAATTACCCGACACACCTACCGACACTGGCTGGCCATTTGATTCGCGAATAAGCTGAGCTGCTGTTTCTGCAACAACAGTAAAATTTAATAAATCCGTCGTTGTTTCTATATCGTGCCACATGAATGACCTCCTAAAATAAATTTTAATTACTCACATAGAGCCAATCATTTTCCTAATTTTTCAATAATCCCCTTGAAGCTCTCAAGTCCAGCTTCGATGTTTTCAATAATCTCAGCCGCAAGAACATCCGGATCGGGAAGGTTATCGAGGTCAGTCAGACTTTTGTCCTTGAGCCAGAATATGTCGAGGCTGGTTTTATCCCGGGTGATGATTTCGTCATAGTTAAACTTGCGCCAACGGCCTTCAGGATTCTTGCCTGAGAATGTCTCTTTGCGTTTATGGCGATTGTCCGGGTTATAACACTCAATGAATTCTTTCAGATCTTCAAACTTGAGTGGATCCTTCTTCAAAGTGAAGTGCATATTCGTCCGGAAATCATAAATCCACACTTCCTTCGTCTGGGCGTTTTTGCTGGCCGGACAATTATCAAAGAAGATCACGTTTGCCTTTACCCCCGGCTTATAGAATATGCCTGTGGGCAAACGTAAGACGGTGTGTAGGTCTGTGGTCTCAAGAAGCTTCTTACGGACGGTCTCGCCAGCACCGCCTTCAAAAAGAACATTATCCGGCACAACAACCGCGGCCTTTCCATCTACCTTCAGCATTGTGTGAATATGCTGAACAAAGTTGAGCTGTTTGTTTGAGGTGGTCGCCCAAAAGTCCTGCCGATTATAAACAAGGTCTTCGCCTTCTTCTTCCCCTTCTTCATTGGTAAATGTCATGCTACTTTTTTTGCCAAAAGGAGGATTGGTCAGAACATAATCAAAACGCAAACCATTGTCCGCGATCAACGAATCAGCCCGTTCAACCGGAGGCAAATTGTCCAAATCACCGATATTATGCAAAAAGAGGTTCATCAAGCAGAGACGCGCTGTGCTCTGCACGATCTCCCAGCCCTTAAAGGTTTTGTATTTTAAGAATTGGAGCTGGTCTTTATTGAGCTGATAGTTGTCCTTATTTGTGATGAAATCATAAACCGCGAGGAAGAAACCACCTGTTCCGCACGCCGGATCGGCAATGGTCTTTTCCGGTTCCGGACGCATACACTCTACAAGTGCCCGAATCAACGCACGGGGTGTGAAATACTGCCCGGCACCGCTTTTTGTATCCTCAGCGTTCTTCTCAAGCAGACCTTCGTAAATATCACCTTTAACGTCCGTGCCTAATTTGACCCAAGACTCCTGATCAATCATCTGCACAAGACGATAGAGCTTGGCAGGATCCGAAATCTTGTTCTGCGACTTAAAGAAAATCTTCCCGAGCATTCCGCTTTTCTGGCCGAATTCACGCAAGAGCGTCACATAGTGAGTTTCTAATTCAGCGCCGCGCTTGCTGACAATTGATTCCCAGCAATATTCTTTCGGGATGCCAAGCTTGCGGTTGTAGGGCGGTTTTGAATATTCGTCCGCCATCTTAAGAAATAACAAATACGTCAACTGCTCAAGATAATCGCCGTAACTCACGCCGTCATCTTTAAGCACATTACAAAACGACCAAACCTTTGAAACCAATACTTCAGTCATGATTTATCCTTTCAATCCTAAAAACTCTCAACTCAGAATGTTATGTCCCCATGGCAATTCTCCAACAGCTTGTTGGAGAATTGTGTCATCCTTGTATCCGAGATAAAACTGACGCATATACCAGAGATTTTGAACAGAAAAACCAAATGTGCCTTTAAAATCTGCTTTCAAATCAAGAGCAAGCCTCTCAACAACCGCGTTGCCCCATTTATATTTCTCCTGACGCTCGACAATACTTTTGCCAATATCCCAGTATAGTTTTATAAGCTCCTTATTGACCGACCGGATCGCATGGATCCGCGCCGAAACAATCCGTGACTTGATTTCATTCAAAAATACAGCGTATTCTTTACCGATCATACTCTTCATTTGAGTCTCTCCTGTTTTATCTTAGCATTTCTGAGCTTACTGCTCAAATCCTCTTTTTCAGCTTTAATCTTTTTGAGTAAGCTTTCAGCGGAATTCTCGCCGGATATTAAATCTTTATGTTCCTTGCGCCATTGTTCGGTCAACTTCCCTTCAAAGGCTTGCTTAAGAATGCTTTGGCGAAGGGATTCTGCTTTACGCAGATTCTCATCCAGCGCATCTTCCATGTTCTTACAGACCGAGAGACGCGCCTCGATTTCTCCAATAACTTTCTCTTGTACTTCGGTAGGCACAAGCGGAAAATCGAGCGGCTCAATATCACCATGATTTATTTGGGGGACATTACTACCATCACAAAGTTTTCCAAGATCTAATAGCAAAAACCAGTTGAACAAAAAGCGCTCAAGAACATTATCGTTCGGTACGACACCCATTAAATTTAAATCAAACGCTGATTCTTTAGACAAAATTCTCTTTTTATTGGTCAAAATAGCACCGCCCCTCTTGGGGAAAACAACTGTCCCCGCAGGATATGTCTTTAGCTTCAACTTTTTGCAATCATTATCAGATAAATTTATTTTAGATTTCCTTAAATAAACCTCGTTCCCCTCCGTATTCATATCAGATACTTTATAAAATGGAATTTCTCCCATTGAATAAATCTCATTAACTCCTTTAGGTGTATTTCCGCTCACAACATGGCATGCTTGACCTAATGGTTTTATTTCCCAAACATTTCCGTCGTCTAAAAGCTTCCCAGTAAATGCACATTTCAACACAGCCTGCCGATAAACCTTCAACTGCTCTTGGGCTTTTTTGAGGTTTTCGATAGCATTGTCGAGATCGGAGAGCAATTCTTCTAAAGAATCAACAATCTGATTTTGTTCTTGCAATGATGGCAAACAAAAATCGATATCTAATATATGTTCGCGCTTCAAGTTATTAATATTTGTTCCTTTCGAAATTGCACTGATAAACTTACGATAGCGCGGAGCTTGAAAAAAATACCCGACAAAACGAGGATTAATGGCAGGAAGTGGCCGAAACAAAGCACAAAACGCACCATAACTGCCGTCAAAGTTCTTTTCCGCCTGCGATGACTTCCCGACAAGATGTTTGCTACCACTAGACATGCAAAACAGTATGTCATGCCTTTCAATATACTGCTGTGTAACTATGCGCTTTTCCGGCACATAAACAAGGTCTTCAAAATTCAGATTGCCATTTATGTTGTTAGCCCGCAAAATTGGCTTTAATCCGGGCTCATGGGCATTTCGAGCCTCATGCTTTTTGTAATTAATCCCTTTAATAAGAACTCCCGCATCACAAACTTTTATTGCTCGCCACTCTTTAGGAATTGTTAACTCAATCATATTTTTATGCCACCAATACTTCGTTTAATTCATTAATCAGCTTGTCGGTACTATCACCGAAAAGCTCATGAAATTTGCCCAGGCCGCCTCGTTCGCCAAAAGGCGAAAGATCAAAATCATCAGATTCAATATGGAATGACGTTGCTATATGGTCACGGATCATATAGAGCCATTCCATCTGTTCCTGATTGAAATGCTTGTGGCCGGATTGCGCACGCACAACCCAGTCGCGAAAATTCCTGCGCGCGATCGTGTCATAATCCGTTAATTCTTTGTCTATACCGACAATACTACGGATAAGTCCGACAAGTGCAGTCAGCTCACTCTTTGGGTTTCCCGCATTACTCTTTTCAAAATGGGCATACGCATCCCATACCCGTAACGGCGCCAAATTGGGCTTCTTTTCACGCAAGATATCAAAAACCTCCCTGATCATCTGATAGGTAATGTCCCGCCTGCGATATGGCTGACTGTAGAAAATAGAAAGAGCTTTAATTTCGTCTTTATTCTTCTCAATAAACTCTTTAAAATCTTTAACAATCGCTTCGGCCTGCGCAACCGCTTGTTTGTCCCATCCCGCAAAAGTCACACGGTCAATATTGACGGTGTCTATGATCTGCTCAAGTGACCGACGCACCGTTTCGAGATACTCGTTTAAAGGTCCGTTAAAAACATGGCTTGCATGTTTTGCCAAATCTTCCTGCGCACGTTTTAACTTCTCCCCCTGCGGAATATCTGCGTCAGGGTATAATTGCCTCGCCTTTTCCTCAATCAAATCCGGATTGTAGGCGTCAAGAAGACCGGTTACTATTGCTCCCAGTGGTATTCCACCGGACAATTCTTTTATCTTTTGACGTTCTTTGTCCTTTATTTGACGATCCATGCGCGTCAAGCGGTTTGCCAGCGACAAGAAAGTGTCTTCATCCTTCGCACCCATCAATACGGCATTCATTAAGTCTTTAAGCGGCACGGAACTTTTGCGTTCCAGCGGACGGCTATCGGTCTTAAGTGATTTTGCGACTCCGACAGCATCCACAATAACAAAGTGATCTTTCTCATATTTTGCCGAAGGTGTAACTTTCTTTAAATCATCGAGTCCCAGCGTCCTTGTCCCGCGGCCTTTCATCTGTTCAAAATAATTAGCCGAACGTACATCGCGCATAAAGAGCAAACATTCCAGCGGTTTAACATCTGTGCCGGTGGCGATCATATCCACAGTAACTGCGATGCGAGGATTGTAGGAGTTTCTAAACTGTGCCAGCAAGGTGTCGCCATCCTCCTCAGCCTTATATGTGATCTTCTTGCAGAAATCATTTCCCTCCGCAAATTCTTCGCGCACAATTTCGATGATGTCATCGGCATGACTGTCCGTCTTAGCAAAAATTAAAGTCTTGGGCACTTCCTTGCGGCCAGGAAATATTTCTGGAAGTTTGTTTTTAAATGCCTTTGTGACATTGCGAATCTGACTGGGATTGACGACATCCCGATCCAATTGCTGACCATCATATTTGACTTCTTCGTCCAATTGCTCCCAGCGTTTCTTGCGCGTTAAACGCTCACGCACATCTATATATTCCTTGGCCGATATTTGTGCTCCCTGTTTTGTAACTTCTGTTTCGATCGTAAAAACATCGTAAGGAACGTTGACAAGATCCGCGACTGCCTGCTCATGCGAATATTCGCTGACAATATTTTCTTTAAAGAATCCGAATGTCCGCTTATCAGGGGTAGCAGTCAACCCGATCAGGAATGCGTCAAAATAATCAAGCACCTGTTGCCAAAGGTTATAAATTGACCGGTGGCATTCATCAATGACAATGAAATCAAAAAACTCCAGCGGGATTTTCTCGTTATAAACCACCGGCATGGGCGCTTTCGGTTGCCACACTTCGTTCGGATTGGTTTCTTCTGCCGCCTCATCGAGCTCTTCGCCTTTTAAAATAGAATAAAGCCGCTGAATAGTGCTGATACAAACTTGCGCATCCTTTGAAACATAGCTTGATTTGAGCCGCTGGACATTATAAAGCTCGGTAAATTTACGATTGTCGTCTGCCGGTGTATAAGCCATCAGCTCCTGTTCGGCTTGCTTTCCGAGGTTTCTCGTATCAACAAGGAAAAGTACTCTCTTGGCTTTAGCGAATTTAAGCAGGCGATAAATAAAGGTAATGGCCGTATAAGTCTTGCCACTTCCTGTGGCCATTTGAATGAGCGCTCTGGGATAATTTTCCTTGAACGATTTCTCAAGATTCTTAATGGCGTTAATTTGGCAATCACGCAAACCTTTTTCATCAAGGACAGGAATATCATGCAACCTTGCCCTCAAATTCTTTGGGGTAGACATCCATTCTTTAAACGTTTCTGGCCTTGGGAAGGAAAATGTCTGGCGTGCGCGAGGCTTGGGATCATTGAAATCGGTAAATCGGGTTATCTCGCCGGTACTTTCGTAAACATATTTAAGCGGCTCATTGTTGACATATTTAAGCTGTGCCAGTGCATACGCCTCTGCCTGCGCTTCATGGACAGTCAATCGATGCCCCTCTTCCTCACGCTTGGCCTCTATAACGCCTATAGACATCACATCCAGAAAGCGCACTAATGTGATATAATGGATATATGCAAAGGAGTGCGAAATTATCTCAGGAGCAAAAAAAGGAACTAAAAGCAATCATTAACAATACGCAAAGTTCAGGCAGAGAAGTGCGCCGAGTGCTGGCGGTATTATTAGTTGATGAAGGAACAGAGATTCAAACAATTAAGACGTTGAGCCAATATAGTCGCAGACAAATTTTTGATTTACGCAAGAATTATTTAAGC
>JAHIOQ010000016.1 GCA_018895275.1 Candidatus Omnitrophota bacterium | reverse complement strand
TAATTATGATTTATTTAATTAAATATTTTTGACAATACCCATATTGGGGGGGGGAGTTATGGCAAAGGCGCTTGTGGCGTACTATTCCAGTACGGGGCATACAAAAAGAATGGCGGATGAAATTGCTGCGGCCCTGGTTAAAGAGGGGATGAATGTAACGAATAAAGATATTGCTCAGGTATCTGCGGAGGAGCTTATTAATTATGATGCCTTGGTTTTCGGTTCTCCGACTTATTACGGAGCCATGGCTTACCAGGTAAAGAAGATTTTGGACGAGAGTGTGGTATTGCATGGAAGGCTGGACGGGAAGATCGGCGCGGCGTTTTCTAGCGCGGCCAATATTGCCGGGGGCAATGAAACCACGATACTTGATATTTTGCATGCCTTTCTGATTCACGGGATGATTATTCAAGGGGATCCGCAGGGAGACCACTATGGCCCGGTGGGTATCGCCAGCCCCAATGAACGTACGATTAATGAATGTAAGCGGTTGGGAAAACGCGTAGCGGATTTGGCCAGGAAGCTATTTGATAAATAGTCCGGAAATCAGGAAACAGAAACCAGAAGTCAGACAAAAATAAATTAACCGCAGATGGACGCAGATGAACGCGGATAAAAAAGTATATGCTTAAGCCGGTGCGCGGCTAAAGTTTATTCGATGGTGAATTAAAAGAAAAATTCATTTTTCTTATTGAATTCACATTGAATAAAAGCCGTGTTTTCAAAGAAAACACGCTGAGCATATTTCAAAAAAGGATATTCGCATTAAACAGCGTTCATCAGCGTTTATCCCCTTCTCTGAACACTGCACTTTAAAGGAGTGGGACGTCGCCCTGCATGGCTCCAGCGAGCGAATGTGTTTCATGAGCGGGCGGTTAATTAAATCATCTGTGTTTAAAAGTGTCAACTATCCCGAATGAAGTTACTTTCTCTGATATTGCATCGGGATGCCGAAGGGGAGTTTAAATAAGGTGTTTCATTCGGCATTGCAGGACAAGACACTTTCGTTTCTTATCTGTAATCTGTTTTTATGCGCCCATAGCTCAATTGGATAGAGCATTTGGCTTCGGACCAAAGGGTTGGGGGTTCGAGTCCTCCTGGGCGCGCCAGAAAAAAGAACCACTAACCCTAAAGGGGAGTTTGAGGGGAAAATATTTCCCCTGTTTCTATCATCCGAGGTTTAATCGAAAAAGGCCGTAAAAAATGGATGAAGGAGAAGAAGTCTTATGGCGCGTAACCCACAAATCAAAAAGAAAAAACTGGAGCGATACGAGCATAAAGGGAAGAGGCGTCTGAATAACCCGCCAGTTGGATTAGTTAATCCCCAGACGGATCAGGATGCGCCCAAGAAAAGATATAAATATGATCCGCATTTAGACCCACAACTTATATGGTCCGGCAAGGCTGAGCATACTTCATTTCAAGTGCCGACAGTTTCTCTTCATGTGCATGAGCGTATTGACGCGCGCACGATTATTGATGCGGTAAAAAAGAAAAACGGCGATGTCAACCAACAGTCGTTTTTTTCATTTATGGAAGAAAACCCGCCGCTTCGTGAGGCGGTTGAGTTCTATAAGCATAAACATAACTGGTCAAACCGCATGGTTGCCGGTGATTCTCTTCTTGTGATGAATTCACTTTTGGAGAAAGAAGGAATGTCCGGTAAGGTACAGATGATTTATATGGACCCGCCATATGGAATAAAATACGGCAGTAATTTTCAGCCTTTTGTGAATAAGCGGGATGTTAAAGACGGTAAGGATGAGGATTTAACATCAGAGCCTGAAATGATCAAAGCATTCCGCGATACATGGGAATTGGGTATTCACTCGTATCTCACATATATGCGGGATCGGTTACTTTTGGCGAAAAAATTGCTTCATGAAAGTGGAAGTGTTTTTGTACAAATTAGTGATGAAAATGTGCATCATATTCGAGAGTTGATGGATGAGGTGTTTGGGGTTAATAATTTTATAACTTTTATAAGTTTTCAAAAAACAGGGAGTTTGCCACAAAAGTTTTTGTCGAATGTATGTGATTATCTAATTTGTTATGGCAAAGAGAAAACGCTTACAAAGTGGAGAAATATTTTTGTTGAACGTATTAACTATGATGTTCCAAAAGGATTTGATTATTTGGATGATAATGAAAATGGATATAGACGGATAAAACAGGAAGAGCGAACCTTACAGTTTTTTAAAGAAAATTACAATCGAATATTTCAGTCAGTATCATTAGAATCTGCGGGGTGGAGTGAAAAGGGTTCAAAATCAATTGAAATAGATGGGCAAATATTTATTCCAAGATCTACTGCACACTGGAAAACGACTTATGAAGGGATTGTAATTTTGTACAAAAAAAAGCGTGTTATGGTGCAAGGTAAGTCTTTGCGTTATAAAATGTATCTTAAAGATTTTCCAGTGCTTCCGCAAACCAATATGTGGAATGATTTAATGGGAGCTACTAATCTACAATACGTTGTTCAAACTAACGAAAAAGTAATACAGCGGTGTCTTCTCATGACCACCGACCCCGGCGATCTCGTGTTTGATCCAACCTGCGGAAGTGGGACAACCGCTTACGTTGCCGAGCAGTGGGGACGCAGATGGATTACCTGCGATACTTCGCGTGTCGCGATTACTTTGGCCAAACAGCGTTTAATGACCGCTCTTTTTGATTATTACCAACTTGCTCATCCCAATGAAGGAGTAGGAAGCGGATTTGTTTATAAAACTGTTCCTCATATTACATTGAAATCGATTGCGAATAATGAACCTCCGGGCCAGGAAATATTATATGACCAAGCATATATTGACAATTCCAGAGCAAGGGTTAGCGGGCCGTTTACAGTTGAGGCTGTGCCTTCGCCTATAGCAAAACCAGTTGATAGTGGCGAGTTTTTAGTTTTTAGTAAGAATGCTCAAAACTCAAAACTAATAACTGAAAACTTAGCCGATTCGAGCATCGCTCGAAGCGGCGAAACTCTGCGCCAATCCGAATGGCGGGATGAACTTTTAAATAACGGCGTGCGCGGCAAGGGTGGGCAATACATAAAATTTAGCCGGGTTGAACCAATGGCGGGAACGCGCTATATTCAAGCTGAAGCTGAAACGTTAGAAGTTTTTAGTAGTAAGTTTTTAGTTTCCAGTGATGAAGTTGACACTAAAAACTCAAAACTAAAAACTCAAAACTCCAAAAAAGTATTTATTGTGTTTGGGCCTGAATACGCGCCAATGGAACAGAGACAGGTCGCGCTCGCGCTGGATGAAGCGCAGTCTTTGCGGCCCAAAGCAGATATTATTTTATTTGCCGCGTTTCAGTTTGACCCGGAAGCGGCAAAGGATATTGATGAAATGAACTGGCCGGGAGTGACATTATTGCGTGTTCAAATGAACGCCGACCTTTTCACTGACGATCTTAAGAAAAAGAGGACTACTGATGACAGCTTCTGGCTTTTAGGACAGCCGGACATCCAAGTTATTAGTGGGGAGTTTTTAGTTTTTAGTGATAAGAAAGGAGTATTGTGTGAATATGAAACCTTCAAGAAATTATCAGGACTTAATCGTCTGGAAGAAATAGATCGGCTTGGTAGAGAAGATTTATTCTTTTACGCACTCCTTTCCCAGGGAAGAGATGTATGGAATTACCTCGCAGATACGCCGGGCTGGGATTTCCGTACCGGCGAATATCGCGGAGGGACAGGCCAGAAATGGCAGGAAAGAATTTCTCAACTTTCTTGGAATTGCCAGAGGCTCGCTTGCGGAATTAGAGACTTTAATAATAGTCTCAAGGAATTTGGAATTTCTAACGAAAGAGAATGCCGAAACGCTATTGACAGATTGCGAAGAAATAACGAAACTACTGGCAGGATTACAACGCTCGCTCAGAACCTAAACTTTCCAACTAAAAACTCAAAACTAACAACTAAAAACTATTATCAAGTCGAGGTCAAGGGGTTTGATTACTACGACACGAGAACAGGTAATGTCGTTTCGGGAAGCGATAAAAATATCGCGGTATGGATGCTTGATCCTGATTATGACGGGAGGAGTCTTTTCCCGCGGCAAGTATTCTTCCCTATGTCATCAGACGCAGAGGGCTGGAGTAAGCTCGCAAAGAATTTAAAGGCGGAAATCGATCAGGAGTTGATGGAGGCTTACCGTGGAACTGTTTCGCTTCCTTTTTCAGCCGGTGAGTATAAACAATGCGCGGTAAAAATCGTTGATGACCGGGGCATTGAAAGCCTGCGAATTATGCATTTGGGAGAATAGATATGAAAGAAATAAAAATTAATATCTTTGAACAAATTGGCAGTACTGCGGCGGTATCATCAGAAGATGGGGAGTTATCATATAACAGGATTGTGAAAGGATTAGAAGAAAAAGATGTAAAAGTAATACTGAATTTTACCAATATAGAACTTGTTACATCCACTTTTTTGAACGCGGCTATAGGGCAGTTGTACAATAAATACGGCAGCCCGTTTTTAAGGGAACGGCTTAAGGTGGAAAATATGGCAAAAGAAGATTTGGAACTATTAAAAAAGGTGGTTGAAAGAGCAAAAGAATATTTCAAGGATAAAGCGAAAATCGATGCTTCAATAAAGGAGGCATTGGGAGATGAATAATATCATAGATATCAGTACTTACAATCCTAACGGAAATGACAAGTTTTTCTTTGATGCAAATATCTGGATGTATTTATTTTGCCCTATTGGCGGCTATAAAAAAGACACTGTTACGAAATATGATGGATTTCTGAAAAAGGCGATTCAAGTTGAGGCTTCAATATTTATATCTTCTCTTGTGCTTTCAGAGTTTTTTAATGATAATTATTATAAGGTATTGTTATCAGGGGAAAATATAAAAATTGTTACCGATGATTACGATTTTGCAAGAGTTGGTGAGCCCATTTCTATTGTTACAGCAAATTCTAAATTGTTAGAAGAAAATTAATTTTCATGGAAAAAATAGATAAACTTATTATTAATTCTCCGTATGAGGAGCCGAAAGTTTACTGGTCGTATGAACGTACTACCCGGACATTCAGCAAAACCGAAGGCAGGCGGCCTGCCGGATATGTTATGGCAACACCTGGGTCGCAAGCGTTTGATGATCCGGGCGTGTTCGTGGAAATTCCTCTTGTTAATAATATCCGGAAACGAATTCAGAAATGGCGGGAAAACGGATATCCGGGTGTGACGGGAATTACAAAAAGGCTGCTTGAGCATTGGTATAACCTTGAAGAACGCCAGTATCGCAGATTTTTTTTCTGCCAGCTTGAGTCCATTGAGACATTAATCTGGTTATTTGAAGCGCCGGATTCCGAAAAAGTAGGCATCGACATTCCTTCGGATGGCGGAGAATTTCGGAGGATTTGTTCGAAGATGGCTACGGGCTCGGGCAAGACTATTGTTATGTCCATGCTTATCGCTTGGCAAGTTTTAAATAAAGCTACTTATGCAAAAGACACGCGGTTTTCCAAAAATATCCTTGTTATTGCTCCCGGTCTTACTGTTAAAAATAGATTGCAGGTATTAATACCGGATTCCCCCGGTAATTATTATGATGAGTTTAATATTATTCCTGTGGGGTTAATTGAGAAACTGCGGGAAGGCAAGGTGTTTATCCATAACTGGCACGTTTTAAACTGGGATACCGAGGAAAAATTAAAGAAGAAAAGATCCGTAGATAAAAGAGGCGTAAAAAGCGATGAAGCCTATGTGCGAGAGGTGCTTGGTGATATGGCAAGTAGCCAGAACGTTGTCGTGATCAATGATGAGGCGCATCATGCATGGCGGGTGAATATAGCGGCCGAAGGAAAATATATAAGACAGAGAGATTTGAAAGACAGCGCAGAAGAAGCGACAGTTTGGGTTGGCGGGCTGGATCGTATAAATAAAGCGCGTGGAATTTTGAGTTGTTTTGATTTTTCTGCTACTCCATTTGCTCCTTCCGGAAAAAGAACTGAAGAAGAAGCCCTTTTTGGTTGGATTGTGAGCGATTTTGGCTTAAACGATTCTATTGAGTCGGGGCTTGTTAAAACTCCGCGCGTGGTTATCCGTGATGACGGACGGATAAACGTCAAAGATTATAAGTCACGGTTATATCATATTTACATGGATGAAGAAGTGAAGGAAGACATTAACCGCAAAGCAGAAGCCTCAGTCCCTTTACCCGATCTAATACTCAATGCGTATTATCTTCTAGGTAAAGATTGGCTTGAGACAAAAGAAAAATGGGATGAAGTTGGCAAAGAGGTTCCGCCGGTTATGATAACAGTGGCAAACCGAACTGAAACAGCGGCACGGATTAAATTTGCTTTTGATCATAAGGAGATACTCATCCCGGAATTATGCGATCCGGAAAAGACATTGCAAATAGATTCAAAGGTTCTTGCCGAAGCCGAATCACAGGTTGAAGAACAGGAAATTGTTGCCTCGGAAGGCGAAGATACTGAGCATAAAAAATTAAATAAACAACAACAGGCAGAACTTTTGCGAAAGATGGTTGATACCGTAGGGCAAAAAGGGCAACCAGGTGAAAAAATACAGAAGGTTATTTCCGTAGGAATGTTGTCTGAGGGGTGGGACGCAAAAACGGTTACGCATATTATGGGCCTGCGCGCGTTTTCAAGCCAGCTTCTTTGCGAGCAGGTTGTCGGGCGCGGGTTAAGGCGCACTTCATATGAAGTCGGATCAGACGGCCTGTTTGAACCGGAATATGTAAATATTTTCGGAGTTCCGTTTGCATTTCTGCCTCATGAAGGAGGGGATGATAACCCTCCGCCCCCACCTAAACCAAAAACTCAGATCGAACCGGTAAAAGAAAAGGAGCAATTCGCGTTATCATGGCCGAATGTTATTCGTGTTGATCACGTTTATAGGCTATCGCTTGTGATTGATTTTGATAAATTGAAACCGATAGAGCTGGATCCTTATGAAAGCATTACCTCTGCTGAAATGGCGGCAATTTTAGAAGGTAAGCCCAATCGAGCGGGGGAGTTATCCGAGATTGATCTGAAGGAGATAGCCGAACGCTATCGCATGCAAACTATCATTTTTGAGACAGCCAAGCGAATCTATAACAACGAAAAAGAAAAATGGCAGGGAATGAAAGAGCATCTTTTTGGCCAGTTAGTTGGGATAGTTACGCAGTTTGTTGATAAGGACAAAATCGTCATAAAAAATGATTTATTTCGTAACGAGGAATTACGCAAAAGGGTTTTAATTCTCCTTAATATGAATAAAATCATTCACTATGTTTGGCAGGCGATAAAGCTTGAGAACACAACTGATATCAAACCCATTTTCGATACAGTAAAACCAATACGATCAACCGGGGATATGAGGACATGGTATACAAGCAAGCCTTGTGAATATTCGGATAAATCGCATGTCAACTTTTGTGTCTATGACAGCACGTGGGAAGCAACAGAGTCTTATATCCTTGACAAAAATAAGTATGTTTCCGCGTGGGTAAAGAATGACCACTTAGGGTTTGAGGTTATGTATAATTATCAGGGAGTAGTGAGAAAATATTGGCCGGATTTCATTATAAAACTTGTCAACGGTACCCGGATGATTTTAGAGACAAAAGGCAAAGATGATGAGCGTAATAAAATAAAACGCGATTTTCTTGATGAATGGGTTCGCGCGGTCAATACGCATGGCGGGTTTGGCAAATGGGCGTGGGCTGTATCCCGGCATCCGAGTGATTTGGAAGGGATATTGAGGAGCGGGAATTGATTGCTCAGAGTTGATTATTGCTGGCCATCGATAATATTTTATGGTATAGGAAAGTATAAAACTTTCCTAACCACTGAAACTTCGTAAGGAAAAGTTCTGAGTGCACCAACTTTGTTGGTGCGCGAAGTTTCTTGAGAGGGGGCTTCGCGCATTGAATCACATGGCTACGTATCTGCTGGATGGCCCGGTAGAAGGCAAGAAAGGCATCGACGAGGAGTCACAGGATATTTCCCCGGCGGCCCAAAATAGTCAATAATGGCAGTGTCAAAACAGGAGAATGGTTATGTTCAATTTAGCTAAATATGTTTCAAAAGAAAAACTGGAAGAATTTTGCGCTAGAAATCATATTAAAAAATTAGCTGTATTTGGTTCGGCTATTAAAGGGACAATGCGTCCGGATAGCGATATGGATATTCTTGTTGAATTTGAAGAAAATAACATTCCCGGATTAATAACGTTTTGCGGCATACAGAACGAACTTTCCGATCTTATCGGACGCGAGGTAGATTTAAGGACTTCGCAGGATTTGAGCCGATATTTTAGACAAGAGGTAGAAAAGACAGCCGAGGTGCAATATGCGAGGTGAAGATAAAATACGAATTTTACATATGATTGAAGCGGCGCGAAGCGCGCAAGAATTTCTCACAGACAAAACATATGATGATTTACAAAAGAATTAACAATTGGAGAATTTATGAGCGCAAAAGATATTCGCTGGATTCAAAGATTTCATAATTTCAACAAAGCCTTTTCCCAGTTGCGCGAAGCAGTGGAACTTGCGGAACAGCGTAAACTCTCAAACCTCGAGGAACAGGGATTAATACAAGCCTTTGAATACACTCACGAACTGGCATGGAATACATTGAAAGATTTTCTGGAAAATCGCGGCGCGAAAAACATGTATGGCTCAAAAGACGCGACCCGCGAAGCTTTCAAAGCAGGCCTGATTAAAGACGGCGAAACATGGATGGATATGATCAGTAAGCGCAATCTGACTACGCATACTTACGATGAAGCCACTGTTGCCAAAATCGTTTTTGCCGTAATTCATTCCTACTTTACAGAGTTTGAAGAATTACGGGAGAGATTGGATGTTTTGAAAAAGGAAGAAGAATGACCCCGCGTTTTGGACTGAAAGAAATCGCCATCGAAAAAATTTGCGCGGTTTTTACCAAATACCCGCAGGTGGAAAAAGCCGTGCTGTACGGCTCGCGCGCCAAGGGCAATTACAAAAACGGTTCGGATATTGACCTGACACTGCAGGGCAAAGATTTAACTTTGGATATCATGTGTAAAATCGCTAATGACCTTGATGGCCTGCTTTTGCCATACACGATTGATTTATCTATTTTTGACCAAATCTCCAATCCGGAGCTTATAGAACATATTCAGCGTGCTGGGATAGTGTTCTATGGGGGAGGGGAGAGCGTTATTTGAGATGTTTGATTTATAGCGAATAGGGTGTTGACCTTAGGATTATTTTCTGGTATAATTTAAAAGCTTTTAAATCTTAATGTGTTGTAAATAGAGGGCCGTTAGCTCAATCGGCAGAGCATCTGCCTCTTAAGCAGGGGGTTGAAGGTTCGATTCCTTCACGGCCCACCAAGAGAACAGTTTTAAGTCTTAAGTCTTAAGTCTTAAGTCTTAAGCTGGAAGAAAAAGCCTTAAAGCATTGGTTATAATAAGTAATATAAATTTTTGTGCTTAAAACTTAAGACTTACGACTTAAGACTGTTTTTTTGCGGATGTGGCGGAATTGGCATACGCGTACGGCTTAGGACCGTATCCCTTTGGGATGAGAGTTCAAGTCTCTCCGTCCGCACCATGAACCATTCGAAAAACCTTGCGGTTTTTCTCAGGTTCATGGCATGGCCATAGAAATGATGTGCACTTGAAAATTTGTCGAATGGTTCATGCCCTGTACCCGAACGGAGTGAGTGGTACAGGGCGAAATGATTAATGCGCGGCGGTAATTCAGCTGGTAGAATGCCTCCTTGCCAAGGAGGATGTCGTGGGTTCGAATCCCATCCGCCGCTCCATCCTTCGCCTGTGAATAGCGCTTCAAAGAAGCAGGCTATGGATGGCAGGCCATCCTTAATTTTCGTACGAGGAATGCGTTATACACCGAATAAAAAGGAGCAGAAATAAGTGAAAGTAAACGTTAAAGAATCAGCCAGATGCCAGAGGATTCTGGAAATCGAAGTTTCTAAAGAGACGATTCAAGAAGAGTTCGACCGTTTTTACAGTGAAATAAGAAAAACCGCGGAGGTGCCCGGATTTCGAAAAGGCAAGGCTCCCCGTGAACTTTTGGAAAGGCATTTTTCCGCTAAGGCCAAGGATAATGTCTTGACGAATTTACTTAGCGATAGTTATCGTCAAGCTGTCGAACAGGAAAAGATTTGTCCGGTAACGATGCCTTCTATTTCAGAAGTGAATTTTGAGAAGAACGAAAAACTTACGTTTCAGGCAAAGGTAGATGTCCGTCCGCTTATTGCGCTTAAAGAATACAAGTCTATAAAAATTAAAAAGCAAACTCTGACGGTAAAAGAAGAAGAGATAAATAACGTCCTCAATTTTCTTCGGGAGCGTTATGCGCAGTTTCGCCCTGCGGAATCAAGGCCTGCGAAAATCGGTGATTATGTTATCTGTGATTACCGTTATTCCGTTGAAGATAAAGAAATAGATAAAAAAGAACATATCTGGATGCAGATTGATAAAGAAATGTTTATTCCCGGCTTATCCGCGGAATTAACGGGTATAAATGCCGGAGAAAATAAAGAGTTTAGCCTGAAATTGCCGAAAGATTTTAAACCTTCCGAGTTGGCAAATAAAACCGCGCGGTTTAACGTTTCTATAAAAGAAATAAAAGAAAAGGAACTGCCCGAGCTTAACGATGCTTTCGCGAAGATGATCGTCCTGGATACGCTGGAGTTATTGAAACAACATGTTAAAGAAGATATAGAAAAGGAAAAAGAAAGCCGGATAAAACTCGATATTAAAGCGCAGCTTACCGATTATCTGGTGAAAACGATGCCGATTGACGTGCCGCCGATGCTGACCGAGAAAAGAGAGCAGTCGTTGCGGGAGTCTTTCCGGAACAGGCTCAGACAGGAGGGGATGCCGGCGGAACGTATCGAAGAAGAAGAAAAAAAGATGGGAGATTTGTTCAATCCGGAAGCGGTTAAACAGATCCGGATGTTTTTCATTCTGCAGGAAATCGGGGAAAAAGAGAATGTCCGCGTAGAAGAGCAAGAGCTTAATCAGCGTATTGAATTAATTGCGCAGTCCTATGGCAAGAAAAAAGAAGAGCTTGTAAAATATCTTCAGGATAAGGATCTAATCGAAAATGTGCATTGGGAAATATGGGAAGAAAAGGTCATTTCTTTTTTGCTTGAGCATGCGGAAACGGAAGAGGTCCCTGCGAAATAATTTTTAGGAGGAGGCGAGATGAGGGAAAGTGGACAGTTATTAGTACCGATGGTCGTGGAACAGACAAGCCGGGGAGAGCGTGCTTTCGATATTTATTCCCGTTTGTTGAAAGATCGGATTATCTTTATCGGAACGGCGATTAATGATGAGGTAGCTAACCTGGTTATTGCTCAGATGCTTTTTTTACAGATGGAAGATCCGGATAAAGATATTAGTGTTTACATAAATTCACCGGGAGGCGTTGTTACCGCCGGACTGGCAATCTATGATACCATACAGTTTGTAAAATGTGCCGTGAATACCTATTGTGTGGGGCAGGCGGCAAGTATGGGAGCTGTACTTTTAGCCGCGGGAAGCAAAGGCAAACGTTTTGCCCTGCCGAACGCAAGGGTTATGATCCATCAACCCTGGGGCGGAGTGCAGGGAGCTGCGGCGGATATTAGTATCCAGGCAAAAGAAATCCTGAAAATGCGCGATAAAATCAATGAGATTCTAAGCCGGCATACCGGTCAGAAAATAGAAAAGATTGAAAAAGATACCGACCGGGATTTTTTTATGAGCGCGGAAGAATCCCGTGACTACGGCCTGGTCGACAATGTGGTTGCCATCAGCGGAAAAGAAAATAAGAGCAAATAGTCGCCGCGGAAAAAGAACTTTTAAAATAAATTTTGTAGGGGGAAGAATGAAGATTCTGGTCACGGATCCTTTGTCCGAGGAAGGGGTGAAAATCTTAAAAGAAAGAAACTTTTCCGTTGACGTAAAAACAAAGCTTTCCGGCGAAGAGATAAAAGAAATTATCGGAGAGTATGAGGCCCTGATTGTCAGGAGCGGGACGACCGTTACCGCCGATATTATTGACGCCTGCAAAAAGATGAAAGTAATCGGCCGTGCGGGAGTCGGCGTGGATAATGTCGATGTTGATGCTGCAACGAAAAAAGGGATAATCGTTATGAATACTCCCGGCGGCAATACGATATCTACCGCAGAGCATACGGTAAGTATGCTGTTGTCGTTGAACCGGAATATTCCCCAGGCCTGCGCTTTGTTGAAAAAAGGGGAGTGGGACAGAAAAAGATTTACGGCGAGAGAGCTGTCCGGGAAATGTTTAGGTATTGTCGGGTTAGGCCGCATCGGGGTCGAAGTTGCCAAACGCGTGCAGTCGTTCGGCATGCGGATTATTGCGTATGATCCGTTTTTGTCTTCAAAACGGGCGCAGCAGTTGGAGATAGAGTTGGTTGATATTGATGAGCTGTTGAAAAGAGCCGATTTTTTGACGATACATACGCCGCTTACGGAAGAAACGAAACATTTGATCTCTAAAAAAGAATTTTCCAAGATGAAAAAAGGGGTAAAGTTGCTGAATTGCGCCCGCGGCGGTATTGTTGATGAAAAAGCTTTATATGATGCGATTCAGGAAGGGATTGTCGCCGGCGCGGCATTGGACGTGTTTGAGCAGGAACCGCCGAAAAACAACCCTTTGCTTGCACTGGAAAATGTAATCGTGACGCCGCATTTGGGTGCTTCCACCGAGGAAGCACAGCTTAATGTCGCGATTGAAATCGCCGAGCAGGTAGCGGATTTTATAGAAGGCAAGGGGATCCGCAACGCCGTCAATTTCCCTTGTATGGAAGGAGAGGCCTGCCGGATTATTGAACCGTTTGTTCGGTTGGCGGAAAAGATGGGAAGCCTTCAGTCTCAGATTATTTCTGGACATATTAACAAAGTCAATATAAAATATGGGGGAGAAGTTGCAAATCATGAAGTAGCACCGATTACGATTGCGCTTATAAAGGGATTGCTTTCGTGTTCTCTGGGCGACTCAGTAAATTATGTAAATGCGTCTTTGATTGCGCGGGAACGCGGAATAACCGTAAGTGAAACAAAGGTCTTGGAATGCGACCAGTTCCCTAATCTTATAAAGATAGAAGTAGAAACAAGTAAAGGAAATAGTTTGGTGGCCGGGACGCTTTTTACCTCGAACAAACCGCGGATAATAAAAATCGATGAGTTTTACATAGACACGATACCGGAAGGGACTATTCTTATTACGCGTAATATTGACTCTCCGGGTATCGTAGGTAAGATAGGGACTGTGCTGGGAGACAATGGTATTAATATCGCGGCAATGAACTTCGGCAGAACCGGTCCGGGAGGAGAGTCAATGGTCGCGCTTAATGTGGATGACGATATCTCCGATGCGGTTGTTGAGAAGATTAAACAATGCAAAAATATACTGGATGCAAAAGTCGTAAGATTGTAGGGGTGTTAATGTCCTTAACTTGGGGGGTAAAGAGATGAGGAAGAAACGGTTATGCGCATTTGCGGTATTTGTAGGGATGTTATTGCCGGTAAGTACGGCTCAAGCGGAACCTGTTGTTGTGAATGATATCGATATTAATGCACAGGATACTACAACTAGAATCACGATTACTTCTTCACAGCAGCTACAAATCGAAACTTTCAAGAATGACGAAAGCCCGGCTAATTACATAATCCTTGACTTTCTTGGTACCGTGTATGCCAACCTTCCAGCCATACGAGAAGCAGCAAACGGCCCCGTAGATAAGATTAGCTTTGTGCATGGAGAAGAAAAGCCGATGGAAAATTTCGGTGAGGGGTATTATTCGCTTGATTTTCTTGCTGTTAATCTCAAGACCGTCGCGGATTTTCAGGTTCAGCAAAACGGAAATGTTGTTGTCTTGACGGTAACCGCAGAAGTGCCGGCCGCGACAAAGAAAGCGCCGGCAGAAGTTATTTTTGTTCCCACCCCGGAACCGGAGCAGGCGGTTGATTTAACGCCGCCGATTGTTGTGTCCAGGACTCCGGAACCGGAACAAAAACCGGAAGTGAAAAAAGCAGGAACTGCGCCGGTTGCTTCATCCGCAGCGAAGCAGAGTGAAATTAAGGCGGTCAGCGCTAAGGAAGATGAAAGGCCCAAGAAGAAGGAAAAGAAAAAAAAGAAAGGTATTTTAGGCAGGTTGTTTACGAAAAAAAAGCATAAAGAAGAAGCGGAGATTCTTCCTGTAGAAGAAAAGCAGAAAAAAGAAGAAATGCCGGTACAGACAAAAAGACATAAGGTATCTCCTCCGGTGAAGATAGAAACTGCCGCGCCCAGCAGCAGTTTTCTTATTGACAGGATTGTTAATGAAACGATAAAGGATAAAGAAAGTACAGGTTTGCGGATTGAACAGTTGACCGGCGAATTAAAAAAGTTGCAGGAGGAACTGTTTCTTTCTAAAGATGAACGTTCAAAAGTTGAGAGTAAAATCAGTGAAATCTTATCTAAGCTGGATGAGTTAAAGAATAATGTTGACGAGGAAATCAGAAGGCGCCAGATGCTTGGAGAAAAAGTGGAAGACCTTATTGCCAAGCGCGAAGCTTATATGAAAGCAAAGCAGACTTACGAAGAGCTGGGGGCAAGGCTTACGGATGTCTCCGCGAGAGCCGATTCATTGAGTTCCGAGATGCAAAACATTAAAATGAAGCTGGACATAACACAGTCGGAAAAGAGAAAAATGGAAGATGAGATGCGCGCATTGAGTGCGGATTATGCAAACGTACAGTCGGAATATGACGAAGCCGTAAAACAGCGTGACAATGTTTCCCTGCAAATAGACAGGCTGGCTGTACAGCTTAATCAACTGCGTTTAGACCTTGATAAAGCTACGGCTGAAAAATCAAAACTTGTCGCGCAAATAAAGACGCTGGAGAATAAGAATAAGTACAGCAATGTGGAAATTTCCCGTTTAAAACAGATTGTGCAGGAAAAAAATACTATGGTTGTCAGCTTTTCACAGCAGTTTGACCAGCTCAAAAAGGATTATGATTCCGTCACCGCGGAAAAGGTGAAAATAGAGTACTCATACCAGAATGCTAAAGCGGAATTTGAACGGATAAAGCGACAAATAGAAGACCTGCTGGAAAAGAAGAATTAAAAATTATCATTCGAAATTGAAAGGAGGAGCTATGTGTAGGCGTGCTTTCATGTCAGGGGTTATGTTTTTCGGCGGTATCTTAACAGGGGCCAATCTGCTTTATGGGCAGCCTGTTATGTTGACAGAAACGGATATTAAAGAGACGGATGCTGCGGTTAAAATGTTATTTTCTACAAATAAAGCGATTCCCATAGAGTGCTATGACCTGTCTTCTCCTCCTCAAATAATCATAGATTTTATGGGAGAAATCTATACAAATAAGCCGGAAGTCATGATGGTCAATAAAGGAGTGGTAAAACAGCTTCGCGTTGTAAGAGGCACGAAGAAAATGAACGAGCTGGAGGACTCTTATTATGCAGTTGATTTTATCATTGTCGATCTTAATGAAATATCCCGGTATGATTTTGACCAGGGCTTGACTACTGCCGTACTCGTAGTTTCTAAGCCGGGAAAAGTTGTGAGCGCGACCGCGGCTAAAGAGGAAGTTACCCGGATAAAAGAGCCGGAAGAAGCGGTGATGGAAGATATGCCTAAGGTCAAGACGTTGCCGGCGGAAGCAGCCCCGGTAGTCGCTGCCTTGCCCCAGGATACCGCAACTAAGTCGAAGAAAGTCAGACTGGAAGATAAAGAATATGAAATGCCGGCAGTTGTCGAAAAAGATAGTTCTCTTACGGAACCGGCGCCGGCAGAGATAAAGGGAAAAACAAGCAAGATGAAAAAAGGGGTTGGCGGTTTAGCGCGCGGCGCAGGTAAAGCCGGAAAAAGTTTGAAAGATTTTTTCACTTTCGGAAAAAAGAAACAACCGGCCGAGGTGAAGGCAAAGGAACCTGCGGCGGCAAAAGAAACTAAACATGCAAGCCGCAGGCGTTCGGCAAAGCGTGCGGAGCCGAAACAGGCCGAGAAAACAGTTGACATGGAAAAAACCGCACCGGCGGAACAGCCGGCTCAAGAGCGGCGCCGTGAAGCGGGGACATCGGGGAAATCACGCCCTTTGTCCAAGTTTAAATCAGCGAAAAAAGAAGAAGGACGTTCCCGTTCAAGAAAGACGGACGGGGTACCGGCGGGAAGAAAGAGTTCCGTTGTGTCCGGCCCTGAGGAAAGACTGGAATTGGCAAAAAAAAGCGTTGAAACAAATAAGCTTAACGTAAAAACCGCTGCGGATGGATTAATGGCAGCGAAAGCGGCAGTGCAACAATCGCTCAGAGATGAGGATGCGGTTAACCAAGAGGTAGCGGCTGCGGAAAAAGACTCTAAAACGACACAGCAGGAATATGAAAGCAGTTTGCAGCGTGCGAATTTTACGAAGAATGCCGCAAATACGGCATGGGAAGCGTATACGCAGGTGAAATCGGAGTTGAGTGCTCTCCTTAAAGAAGGCGCCGACGATGAAACGCTCAGCGTGATACGAAAAAAATATGATGGACAAAAAGTTAAACTGGAGAATGTCATCAACCTCGCAGAAGAGATAAAAAAGGAAAGAGAATTAAAACATGCCGAGTCGATGATGGCACGGGAAAAATATAACAGCAATCTGGCTATGGCTGCTGAGCCGCATAAGAAAACACTAGCGGCGCAGGGACGTTATGAAAGCGCGCAGGCTAACTTTTCGGCGGCGAATAAACAATTGACTGCGGCAGAGGCAGAGTTGTCCGCTGCGGGAAGAGCCTATCAGCAGTATGAGCTTGAAGAAGCGGAAGCAGAATATAAAAAATCGTTGATGTCCATCGACAGTTCGATCATTAAGAAAGAAGAGGAAGAGCGGGTACGGCAGGCGGAAGCGGCACGTTTGAAAAAAATAGAAGAGGAAAAAGCCAAGGAATCAGAAGCGGCGCGCCGGAGAAAAACAGAAGAAGAGAGCAGGGCAAAAGAGGAAGCAAGAATGGCGGCCCGGAGTAAATTAGAGGTGGAAGAAAAGAAGGTGAAGCAAGAAAAGAAAAAAGAAGAATCTGCTGCGGGGCGCAGAAGGAGAAAATCCGAGCCGGTGGTTAATTCGCAATCGGCTGAAGTCAGTACGCCGCGCAGTGAGATTCTTAAATCCGCGGTGGAATTGCGTAATGCCGGGCTTGAGATGCAGCGTAACGGCGATTTAGACAGCGCGGTCAAATATTATCTGCAGGCGTTGATGAGTGATTCGCAATACGCAACCGTACATAACGACCTGGGTATTTTGTATGAGCAAAAAGGACTCGATGAAAAAGCAAAGTCGGAATACCTTAGCGCTTTGAAGATAAATCCGCGGTATGCAAAGTCACATAGTAATCTTGCCCTTTTGTATGAAAAACTTGGGGACAATAATAAAGCGTATTATCACTGGAAACAGCGTGTGCAGCTAGGCAATCCTGACGATCCTTGGACACAAAAAGCTAAGGAGAGAATGGAAGCATTGGAACAAAGAAAGCAGTAGTATTATGTCCAACATTGTAATCGTCGGAGCCCAATGGGGAGATGAGGGCAAAGGGAAGATTATCGATATTCTCTCGAAAGATGCGGATTATGTCGTGCGCTATCAAGGCGGCAATAACGCCGGCCACACGGTTGTTGTCGGCACGGAAGAGATAATTTTACATCTTATACCTTCCGGGATTCTGCACAAGAATAAAGTGTGTATTATCGGTAACGGCGTGGTTATTGATCCGGAAGCGCTGCTGGTTGAGATCGAATATGTGAAAAGCAAAAAAATCGATATTAACAGTAATCTGCGTATCAGCGAGGAAGCGCATGTTATTTTTCCGTACCATAAAGTGCTGGATAAACTGCGTGAAGAGAAGTTCAGTCAAACGAAAATCGGTACTACGGGCAGAGGTATCGGCCCTTGCTATACGGATAAGTTTGCCCGTAACGGCATAAGAATTGTCGATATTTTAAATAAGCGTATTTTTAAACAAAAACTAAAATCCAATCTGGAGGAAAAGAATGCGATTTTCATCAAGGTTTACAAAGCGAAACGCTTTTCTTTCGATAAGATTTACAGTGAATACTTGAAATATGCGCAAATAATTAAGCCGTACGTATGCAATAGTTCGGTTCTCCTCAATGATGCGATAAAAAATAAGAAAAATATCCTTTTTGAAGGAGCGCAGGGGACATTGCTTGATGTTGATCACGGGACATATCCGTTTGTCACCTCAAGCAATTCTACGGCAGGAGGGGCGTGTGCCGGTACCGGAGTCGGGCCGACGCATATCGATAAGGTGATTGGAGTCGTAAAGGCATATACGACACGCGTGGGAGAAGGGCCGTTTCCGACGGAGTTTTCTTCTCAATTGATGAAAAAGATACGCAGCCGCGGCAAAGAATTCGGCGCGACCACGGGGCGCCCGCGCCGTTGCGGCTGGTTTGACGCGGTGATTGTTAAACACGCGGTTAGAGTTAACGGCTTGGAAGCAATTGCCGTGACAAAACTTGATGTGCTCGATATGATGCCCACATTGAAAGTCTGCGTTGCCTACCGCTATAAGGCCGCTATATATAAAGATTTTCCTGCGGATATCGAAGCGCTCTGGAAAGCGCAGCCGGTTTATGAGGAAATGCCGGGCTGGATGGAAGATACCACCGCGGTTAAGGATTATTCACAATTGCCGCTAAATGCGCGTAAATATTTAAAAAAACTGGAGGCCCTTGTCGGCGCGAAAATCGAAATCGTCTCTATAGGCTCGGAGAGAAATCAAACACTTTTTGTTTAGGTATAAGTCTGATGGTTGATTTAACCCAACTCGTAATACGCATTTTACTTTCTGCTTTGCTCAGCGGGTTTATCGGTTATGAGCGAGAAGTGCACGGCAGGGCAGCGGGGTTACGTACGACAATCCTTGTCGGTGTCGGTTCCTGCCTGATGATGATTGTCTCTATTAATATGAGTACTATTTTCCCCGGCGGCCAGGTCGATCCTTCCCGTATTGCCGCACAAGTGGTCAGCGGTATCGGTTTCCTCGGAGCGGGGACTATTCTTCGTTTTCATGCGTCAGTACGGGGACTGACAACCGCGGCCGGATTATGGGCGGTAGCCGGCATCGGACTTGCCGTAGGAAGCGGTTTTTACGCTGCCGGGTTGCTTACAACAGCGATTATTTTCATCGTTCTGGTCACGTTTTCCCGTTTGGAGCGCAGGATAAAGAAAGAGACGGATAGAACACTGATAATTCAGGCTAATGGCAATATGGCATTATTGTGCGAGATTACGAAAGTTATTTCCGGCAATAATGCGGAGATCCGGGATATTTCCGTCGAACCTCTTGCGCAGCCGGATATGTTTCGTTTGTCCGTGAATATGAGGCTGTATGAAACTTGCGCGAATAATCAGATAGCGGAAGCGATGTCCCGGATCGATGGAGTGACGTTGGTGAAATGGCTTTAAAAAGAAAGCTGAAACGAAAAAGTTCTGTTCATGCTTATGTCTCTGTTTCCCTTCCGAACGACATTTCATGTGCGGCGAGGATAGATATAGGCCGCCAGCAGCGCCGCGGATTTCCGGAGGTAATTTATTGTCCGGGAAAGACACTAACGCAAATTAAACGGATTGCCGAGTGCATTCTGCGTTATAATGACGTTGTGTTGATGACGCGGGCGGATGAAAAGGTATTCCGGGTTGCGAAAAAAGTAAGTTCAAAAGCAGTATATAACCGTGATGCAAGGCTTGTTTATATCCAAAAACAAAGTCCGGTGCGCTGTAAGGGGCTTATATTAGTGATAAGCGCGGGAACCAGCGATATTCCCGTTGCCGAGGAAGCGGCGGTAACCGCGGAACTTATGGGTAATAATGTGGAACGCCTTTATGACGTGGGAGTGGCCGGAATCCACCGTTTACTTGAAAAAAGCGAGATGCTTAAGAAGGCTGCGGTTTTGGTTGTGGTCGCGGGTATGGAGGGAGCATTAGCCAGTGTTGTCAGCGGCATGGTGAAGACCCCGGTTATCGGAGTGCCGACGAGTGTGGGCTATGGCGCAAGCTTTTCCGGAATCGCGCCGCTTTTAACGATGCTCAACAGCTGTTCCCCGGGAGTATGTGTGGTGAATATTGATAACGGCTTCGGCGCCGGATATCTGGCGGGGCTAATAAATAAAAAATAAAAATATGAAGATAGCTTATTTTGATTGCTTCTCCGGCATAAGCGGAGATATGATTCTGGGCGCGCTTGTCGATAGCGGAGTGCCCCTGTCTTTGCTGGAGAATGAGCTTAAAAAGCTCAAAATCGGCAGGATATCGCTTAAAGCAAAAAAGGTGAGGCGAGGTCATCTTGCCGCAACTAAAATTGAGATAGACGCATGCCGAAAACAGGTTTTTTCATGCCCGCAGCAGTTCTTAGATAAGATCGAGCAGAGTACGCTTAGCGAAAACGTAAAAACTGTTTCGAAAAAAGTAGTTTTATGCCTGGCCAAGGCTGAGGCAAAAATACATAAACAACCGCTTCATGCCGTTCATTTTCATCAGTTAGGAGAATTGGATACGATTGTAGATATCGTTGCCGGCGTTGCTGCCGTGCAGTTTCTGGGTATCAAAGAGATATATTCTTCCCGGCTTACGCTGGGTACGGGAATGGTAAATTTTAAAGGAGAATCGTTTCCTTTACCGGCTCCGGCGGTGTTGGAGCTGCTCAAAAGACGCACGGTATTTATTAATCCGGAGATTAAACATGAGGTAGTAACTCCTACGGGAGCGGCGCTCCTGTGCACTTTATCGCGGGAAATAACCGAGCCCCGTCCCTGGAGTGTTATAAAAATCGGATACGGGGCGGGAACATATGAGGCGGGGGTACTGCCTAACGTATTGAGGATAGTTATTGCCGAAGCAGAAACTGTGTGCGCTGACGATACGGTTGTCGTCGCAGAGACGAACATAGATGATATGAACGCGCTGCATTATGAAATGCTTTTTGAGCGGCTGTTTGCCGCCGGAGCTTTGGATGTATATACCGTGGCGATTATGATGAAGAAGATGCGTCCGGCGGCCATGGTTCATGTTCAGGTACGGGAAGATGATTTGGAGAAGATCACCGCCGTACTCTTTGAGGAGACAACGACTTTAGGTATTCGCCTGCAGAGAATTACCCGTCGAAAATTAGAGAGAAAAGTCTTGAATATGAAAAGCGATTATGGGATAATTGTGAGAGTAAAAATTGCCTCTATGGGCGGAAAAGTCGTTACCGTTGCTCCGGAGTACGAGGATTGTAAAAAGATTGCCCGGCAAAAGAATTTGCCGTTTAAAACCGTTTATGACCTGGTGAAGGCGCAGGCTATAAGGAAGTTCGGCTGATATGAAAAGAAGATTATATACTTTGGTTGTACCGCGTTTTGAAGATATTTTTCACAGCTTTTTTGCGCAGGAAGTTATTAAAGGAGCAAGTATTACCGCCAGCCGGCTGGATGTGGATATGCTTGTGCATATTACGGAACGCGGCGTGCACGATGAGTGGTTTAGTTCGGCGGTATTTACCTCCAGTATTTCCAGCGGTATTCTTTTTGCCGATATCGACCAGGACCGGCAGGCTGTAAGAAAGATTATGCACAGTAATATTCCCTGCCTGGTGCTCAATAATTTTTTTCTTGAGCCGGTTAATTGTATTGCGATCGACAATTATAAAGCAACCCGCCGGGTCATGGAATATTTGATTAAGCTTGGGCATAAAAAAATTGCGGCTATCTGCGGTGATTTGAACACCGAGTCCGGTCAGGAACGTTTGAAGGGCTATGCGGACGGCCTTACGGTAAACGGTATTGCGGTTGAAAAACGGTATATCAAAAAAGGAGAGTTTTTGCGTACGCCGGCAAGGCGTGCCGCGGAGCAGCTCTTAAGCCTTTCTGAACGGCCGACGGCTGTCTTTGCCGCCAGCGATGTAATGGCGCTTGAGGTTTTGGATGTGGCAAAAGAAAAGGGGATTTTTATCCCGCAGCAGCTCTCGGTTGTCGGGTTTGATGACAACCCGTTAAATGCTTATAGTTCGATAGGATTGACTACGGTTCGCCAGCCTATTACCGAAATGGCACGGATTGGTTTGGAAATGCTGCACCGTATAGCGCAGGGAAAAGAGAAAGTGCCTGTACAAAAGAAGCTGACGGCGCGTTTAGTTAAACGGGAATCGTGTGATTATTGTAAACAATAAACGAGGAGGAAAGATATGTATACCTTAATGCTCATCATTCATGTAATTGTTTCATTATTTTTGATTTTCATTATTTTGATACAAAGCGGGAAGGGGGAAGGAATGTCGGATGTTTTTGGCGGTGGTTCCAGCCAGACAACCATATTCGGCACGCGTACAGGTACGTTTTTGACAAAAGCTACTACGGGTTCGGCAATTATTTTTATGATTACCTGCGTGTCGCTTGCTGTTATCTCCCGCAAACAGAGCGGTTCTGTAATCGAAAAAGAGCTGATGAAGGAACAAGCAGTGGAAAAGATGCAGAATAAGCCTAATCCGCAGCCGGAGAAGGCGAATACGGCGGGAAAAGCAGCGGGAGAATCCCCGCAACCGGCGCAGCCCACGCCGGTTCCGGCAGGGAATAATTAATGTCTAAAAGATTACCGCTAATTGCGGTATTTTTTTTCTTGTGCCTTAATCTATGCGCGTGCGCGAAAGTTCCGGACAAATATTCGGCAGATGAACAAACGCTGGATACGGCTCCTGCCTGCGGAGATACCCTTGTGGAAGCGACAATTGCCGATGCGCGTACGCTTGTGCCGATACTTGCTTCCGACAGTGCTTCCGGCCAGGTTTGCGGCCTTGTTTACAACGGACTGCTTAAGTACGATAAAGACCTGAATCTCACCGGTGATTTAGCGCAAAGCTGGGATGTGCAGGACGGCGGATTGGTTATTGTCTTTCATTTGCGGCGTAACGTGAAATGGCATGACGGTACCGCGTTTACCGCGGATGATGTTGACTTTACGTATAGAAAATTGATTGATCCTTCGGTCCGGACGCCGTATAGCGGTGATTTTGAGCGGGTAAAATCACTGGAGGTTATTGATTCTTTTACGCTAAAAATAACCTATAAGGAACCGTTTTCCCCGGGCTTGTCGAGCTGGGCGATGAATATCATGCCCAAGCATCTCCTTGAAAACGAAGACCTTAACAGCACTGCATTCGCGCGTAATCCGGTGGGGACAGGGCCTTTTGTATTCAAGAAATGGAAAACACAGGAAATGATCGAGCTGGAGGCCAATCCGGATTATTTTGAAGGCCGTCCTTACATCGATCGCTGTATATTCCGCGTGATTCCCGATACGGCAACGATGTTTCTGGAACTGCAGAATCTCGGAATTGATTATATGGGGCTTAGCCCGCTGCAGTATGTGCGCCAGACAGACACGCCTTTCTTTAAAAAATACTATCAGAAATTCCGCTATCAAGGGTTTAGTTTTACCTATTTGGGGTATAACCTTAGCGATCCTAAATTTCAGGATGTCCGCGTGCGGCAGGCGATTAATTATGCTGTGGATAAACAAGAAATTATTCAAGGCGTATTGTTGGGAATGGGCAGCGAATGCACCGGGCCTTTTGCGCTGCGTTCCTGGGCATATAATACCGACGTAAAACCGGTAGAATATGATACGCAGAAGGCGCTTTCGCTTTTAGCCGAAGCCGGCTGGCGTTTAAATAAACAGGGCTATCTGCAAAAAGGCGCAGAGGTATTTGAGTTTACGATTACGATGAATCAGGGCAATGATGAAAGAAAGCATGCCGCGGAAATAATTCAGAAGCGTTTGCAGAAGATCGGCATGAAAGTAAAAATTAAGGTCGTTGAATGGAGCGCGTTCATAAACGAGTTTATCAATAAACGCAAATTTGAAGCGGTATTGCTGGGATGGTCTTTGTCTCTGGACCCGGATATTTATGATATATGGCATTCGAGTAAGACAAAAGAAGGAGAATTTAACTTTATCGCTTACCGCAATGAAGAAGTAGACCGGCTTCTGGAAGAGGGCAGAAGAGAATTCGGCCAGGAGAAAAGAAAGCGTATTTATCACCGCATACATGAAATAATATACGAGGAACAACCCTACATGTTTTTGTATAATGCGGATAGCCTTCCAGTTATCAACAGCCGGTTTAAAGGTATCGAAGTTGCACCGGCAGGGATAAGCCATAATTTTATTAAATGGTATGTTCCGAAAACGCAGCAGCGCTACGAAACCCATTGAAACCTTAACCGCTTAAGCATATAATAAAAGCCATGAAGTTCATTCTTTATTTTTCGCTAATATCCTTGATTTTTATGAACGGCTGCTTCCAAAGTTATTTTAATACGGCAACGCAGGAGCAGGAGACTTATTTCTATTCTACGGAAAAGGAAATTAAAATCGGCGCTTCGCTTTCATATCAGGTAGAACGTACCTACAAGCCCGATAACGATCTGCTGATACAGCAGCGGGTTAAAGATGTCGGCCAAAAGATTGCCGCGGTTAATGAACGCCGGGATATCCAATATCATTTTAAGGTGCTCGATGATAAAAAGATAAACGCTTTTGCTTTGCCCGGAGGATATGTTTATATTTTTCGCGGGCTTTGGGATAAAATAAAGGAAAGCGATGGGATGATTGCCGCGGTGCTGGCGCATGAAGTAGGGCATGTGGCCGCGCGCCACAGCATCAAACGGGCGCAGTCATCTATAGGTATGAATGTTTTGGCCGTACTCGTCGGAGTTTCTTCGGATATCGATTCCTATTCAAGGTCAAAGGCCCTGGCCGGCATTTATGAGTTAATGCTTTCCTACTCGCGTGAGGATGAATTGCAGGCGGATGTCTTGGCGGTGCGTTATCTGCAAAAGACCGGATATGACCCGGGTGCGATCATCGATGTCTTAAAACTATTGCAGGAAACGGAAAGGGAAAGGCCGGTTCAGGCGCAGCATGTTCATACGCATCCATATATCACGGACAGGATGAAGGCCGTAAAGGAACGAATAAATAGAGGGAGTGTTAGTTTTAACGATTATATTAATGCGTTATAGTGGAGGATTAGCAGTATGGATGCGTTAATGAAAAAAAGGATTGTGGAAGATGAGGATATCTGGCGTGTATTCCGGATAATGGCTGAATTTGTCGATGGATTTGAGACCTTGTCGAAAGTCGGGACGGCCGTGTCTATCTTTGGCTCGGCGCGTAAGATGGCTAAAAATGAGCGGTATTATAAAATCGCGGAGCGCATTGCCTATCTTCTTAGCCGGATGGGAATTACCGTGATTACCGGCGGCGGGCCGGGAATCATGGAAGCGGCAAACCGCGGGGCAAAAATGGCCGGCGGCAAATCCGTGGGGCTGAATATTCAAATCCCCACGCAGCAGAAACCGAACCGTTATATTACCACACTTCTGGAGTTCCGTTATTTCTTTTGCCGTAAAGTCATGTTTGTAAAATATGCCTCGGCGTTTATTATCCTACCCGGAGGCTTTGGCACCCTGGATGAATTTTTTGAGGCGATTACCCTGATTCAGACAGGAAGGACAGAGCCGTTTCCGGTCATCCTGGTCGGCAAAAAATATTGGCAGGGACTTATTAAGTGGTTGAATACGACGGTGTTGCGCACACAAAGCATCAGTGATAATGATTTACATATTTTTGAAGTGGTGGATACCCCTGAGGAGGTAATAAAAATCATCAAGAAGTTTAATGCGAAAAGAAAAATTTCCGCAAAAATGTAATTACTTGCCTACAAAGGGTAAATTTGATACAATTTCTTGAGTGCAGTTGCGCAGAAAAGGATTGGTTTATGCCGCAATATGAGTTAAACTTAAGAGATTATGTTCGCATTTTTCGCAGGCGCAAGTCTATTATCTTTCTTACCTTTATTCTGGTAGTTTTTATCAGCGCCTTTTTTTCCCGCAGCGGAGAACTCGTTTACGAAGCCTCAACCACGGTTAAAATCGAGGAACGCAAAACGGTTGCCGGTTTACTTACGGAATGGATTGTCTACAGCCCCGGAGACCTCATGGAGTCGGAGACGAATCTGATAACCGGTTATCCGGTGCTCAAAAGCGTAGCCTTGAAGATAGGGATTATCAGCCCGGATTTTCCCGAGAAGCAGGTAAATGAGGCGATGAAGGCTCTGCATGATAAGGTCAGGGCAGAGCGTATCGGCACTACAAACATCATCAGGATTATCGCGCAGTCTGTCAAGCCGCAGGAAGTCATTGAGCTGGCCAATACCGTTGCCGAGGTTTACATCGAGCAAAACCTGCTTAGTAAGACACAGCAGGCCCGCAATGCCCGTAAGTTCATAGAAGAACAGCTTTCTTCCTTGGAAACCCGCTTAAAAGAAAAAGAAGAACTCTTGCGGGATAAAGCGAAAATAAACAGAAATATCGCCGTGGCGGAACCAATCCAAAGGCGACTGATGGAACTGCAGTTCGAATTATCCACTATGCTGCAGAAATATACGCAAAAACATCCTAATGTCATTCAACTGAAAGAACAAATCAATGAGCTGGACCAGCAGCTCAGCGGCCTTTCCAGCGATGACCTGGAGTATTCCCGGTTAAGCCGGGAGGTCGAGGCGGACAAGAAGCTTTATTCCCTGTTGAAGGAAAAACTGGAAGAGGCGCGGATTACCGAAGCGGGAAAGGTGGCAGGTATATCCGTCGTTGATCCGGCGGTTACGGCGGACGCGATTCCCGGGCCGAACCGGACGTTTGGAATTATTATCAGCGCAATCCTCGGGCTTGTTCTTGGTTTTGCTTTTGCGCTTGTTTTGGAAAGCCTGGATACGTCAATTGGTACGATAGAAGACGTGGAAGGGATTATGCACGTGCCGGTTCTCGGCGTTATTCCTTCCGTAAGTATGGATGATGAGGAAAAATCAAAACGCCGGTTTTTCTTTCGTTTTAAGCGGAAAATTCTTTCGAAACCGAAAACCGAGGAAGAAGAACGGCATGTGCGGCTTATTCTTCAATATAATCCAAAATCTCCCGGGGCAGAGGCCTACCGTAATATATACACCAATCTCAAATTGGACGGGACTAAAAAGACGTTTTTGATTACCAGCGCCGGCCCGCGGGAAGGCAAGAGCACGGCATTAACAAATCTGGGGCTGGCTATCGCGCAAACCGGGGTAAAGGTGATTATTGTTTCTTCGGATATACGCCGGCCGAGCCTGGCGAAAACATTCGGCATAAAACGGGAACCGGGATTAACGGAAGTCTTGCTGGGGATGATGCCCTTGGATGAAGCAGTGCGCAATATTACGGACTTTATGCTTGGGGAGATGAAATTCGATGATATCCAGAGGACTCCCGGACTGGATAATTTGTGGCTTCTTCCCAGCGGCCAATTGCCGTTCAATCCGGCGAAACTATTGGAATCGAAAGAGTTGACTAATTTGATTGAAGAGATGAAAGAACGTTTCGATATTATAATATTCGATTCACCGCCGATATTGCCGGTAACGGACGCGAGTATTTTGGCCACTCAGGTAGACGCGGTGATTATGATCTATGAGATCGGCAGGACGAGCCGTGATGCCTTACTGCGGGCAAAGAATCAGCTGGACGCGGTAGGCGCGAAAGTAGAAGGGATTGTCCTGAATCAAACCCGTAGTGAAACCGATGTTGACGTTATCTTTCCATATTATTATAAGTACCGCTATTACCGGGAAGAAGATATGCCTGAAAAAGGAAAGAAAACAAAAAAGCAGAGCGTGCCTGTATAGCCCGAATATTCCCGGTTGCGGTGAACCCAGTATCTAACTTATGTAGAAATGATAGAGTAGATTACTATAGATTCCGTTGCCAATACATCGAACCTGATTAGGAACTTTGTGACATGATAAGCGGCTATAAAGTAGAAGCAAAATCTCCTCGAATGTTCGGAACCATAATTTTAAGCTGGCTTTGGACGATGCTCTACTTCAATCCCCGTATTTTAGCCCTCCTCTGGGGCCCGGAAAATATTCTAGCCAAATCCGCCATAATCAGTTTTACACTGCTTCTGGATCTATTCTGGTGCTATGCGTTATATCATGTAGTGATAATCGTTTTCGCTTATTTAAGAACTACACCGGTGCCGGAAACACTCTTGAAAGATAAAAAGGTGTCGGCAAAAGCCCCCGCGGTAGCATTGCTATACACAACCTATAACGACTTTCAGGAAAAGGCGGTATTGTCCTGCGTTAATCAGGAATATGATAACTTTCACGCCTTTATCCTGGATGACAGCACAGAGGAGGATTATAAAAATAGAATCGATGAATTCTCCGCGCGATATAAGGAAAAAGTAACCGTAATCAGGCGTGAAGGCCGGAGCGGTTATAAGGCCGGCAATATAAATAATGCGTTAAAGCAGATCAACGACTTTGAATATTTCAGCATTTCCGATGCGGACAGTATTTTGCCGAAAAATTATATTACCGGCCTGTTGCCGTATTTAGTAGGTGTGCCGTTGGCAATACTTATCATGATTATTATTTTAATCGGAAAAACATTGCAATAGTTTACCCTGATACCAGAGCTTGCAAAAAGCTCGCTCGGTACAGGGTTCAATTCGTGCAAATTACTTAGCTTC
>JAHIOQ010000015.1 GCA_018895275.1 Candidatus Omnitrophota bacterium | reverse complement strand
GCACAGGCACCGCTTACGCGGGAAGGAACTATCTTTCCCCGTTCGGTTATGAACTTTGAGATACGATTTATATCCTTATAATCGATTATTTCCGTCTTCTCCATACAGAAACGACATACTCTTTTCTTGAAAAATCCACTTTTCTTATTATCTTTTTTGGGTTTTCTTATGTTATTTCTCGTTACAACCATTTTTTTCGCTCCTTTTTCATTCAAAACAATTATCATTAAAACGGTACTTCTTCATCCTGCTTGGCACCTAAAGAAAAATTTTCCAGATTGTCCGAGGCAACCAATTCATCCGAAGAATGTTCTCCCGCGGTTTCCTGCGGCGAAGCTTCTGCGGTTCTTCCCTTTCCCAAAAACTGGACATTTTGCGCAATCACTTCCATGGTATTGCGTTTGGTCCCGTCCTGAGCCTGCCACGAACGGCTCTGCAGCCTTCCTTCCACAAAAACAGGCCAGCCCTTAAACAAATAGTCGCTGCAGACCTGCGCCAATTTTGCCCAGCAAACTATACGCACATAGCTTACATCCTCTTTTTTTTCTCCCGTATTTGTATTAAAAGCGCGGTTTATAGCAATTGTAAAAGTAGTAACTGCCGTGCCATTAGGCGCATAACGCAATTCCGGATCCCGCGTTAAATTCCCTATGAGGAAAACCTTATTTAATTGTGCCATTTTCCCTCCTTTACGATTCTTTTTTGATCGTCATTACCCGTAAAATCAACTCGTTCAATTTTAAAACACTCTCTATTTTTTTTACCATTTCCGGCAGTAATTTAAAATCAATCAGGTAATATATTCCCTCGCTTTGTTTTTTTATGGGATAAGCCAGTTTCCGTTTTCCCCAACTCTGCACCTGCTCTATCTCACCTTTGTTTTTGGTGATTATTTCTTTTATTTCCTCTACAAGCTTCTGCTGCGCATCATTATCTAAAGACACTTTTAGTATAAAAATTCCTTCATACTTATTCATAACCTAAGATTTCCCTCCTTTTTTATTATAACGGTTCATGGCAAAATCAATATCTTTTTCCAACCAGCATAAAACTGCTTCAGCCGCAGTAGCAACCATCGTTTTTGCCGTTAGATTATCCTCTTTGGTCCTAAATTCACTCAAAACATATCCCGCCAGTTCATGAATCTCCGGTTCGGTTCGAATACCTAAACGGACACGGGAAATCGTTTCTGTCCCGAGGCTTTCCAGCACGGAACGCACCCCATTATGCCCACCGGCACCTCCCCCGGCTCTTAAGCGAACCGTACCCAGACACAAATCGACATCGTCAAAAACAAGCAATATATCCAAAAAAGATATCTTGAAATAATCCGCGAAACTTTTAACCGCTCTTCCGCTCAGATTCATAAAAGTAAGCGGTTTAATTAAAAGAATATTTTTACGGTTATATGATCCTTGTGCCCACTGTGCGTTAAATGAACGTTTATTGCATGTTATCCCAAGTTCGCCGGCAATATGATCAATAACCCAGAAACCGGCATTATGTTTCGTATTTTTATAGCGAGGTCCCGGGTTTCCTAATCCGACAATAAGTTTCATACCTTTACCGAAAACAAGACCGTATATACTGAGTTCATTATTTCTTTTCTTCGGCAGGTTCCTCTTCTGCCTTCTTCTTTTTAATGACCTCAGGTTCAATCGTTTCTTCTTCCGTTTTCTCCACCGTCTCCACCTTTTCTTCCGCGGTAAATTTGACCAAAACAGCTATCTGCGAAACGTCGGTAATAATCTCAATACCTTCCCCTACTTTTAAATCTGCCACATGCACCGCGTCCCCGATTTTTAAACCGGAAACATCGATAACAATTTCTTTCGGGATATTAGTCGGTAAAGCCTCGATTTCTATTTCACGAAGTATATGTTCCAGAACGCCGCCTTCCTTTACCCCGGGGGCCGCGGCGCCGCCTTTAGTTGTCAAAGGCACATATACGCGGATCTTTTCCGTAAGTTTTACATGCTGAAAGTCAATATGAGAGATCTCTTCCTTCAGTATATTATACTGAATATCCTTAATGATTACGGTGGTTGCTACGGTATTAGCATCCTTCTGCACATTCAAATCAATGATTACGTTCTCTCCCTGTTTACGCAGAAGTTTAACTATCTCCCGGCGGTCTGTAGCAATAGCCATTGGTTCTTCGTTTTTACCGTATATGACGGCGGGAATTAACCCGCGTCTTCTTAATTTTCCGGCAATCGATTTACCGGATTCCTTCCTGATTTGCGCATTTAAAGCAACTCGTTCCACGACAGATTCCTCCTTTTTATTCTTGTGTACTTATATAAATCAGACAAATAAAGAACTCACGGATTCTTCACTGTGAATACGCTTGATCGCTTCTCCCAACAAATTGGCAACACTAAGAACTCTTACCTTTGGATGCTTTTTGTGATTATCCAACGGGATTGTGTCCGTTACAACTATTTCCTTCAATGCGCTCTCCTCAAGACGCTCCAACGCCGGGCCGGAAAAAACTCCATGCGTAACCCCGGCGTAAATTTCCCTTGCCCCCTGTTTTTTTAAAGCATTAGCAGCCTCGGTTAACGACCCCGCTGTTGCACACATATCATCTACAAGAACGGCTATTTTACCTTTTGCATCGCCCAGTATATTCATTACTTCCGCACTCTGAGCATCAATTCGCCGTTTATCGACAATGCCCAACGGCGCTTCAAGTCTTTTCGCAAACGCACGCGCCATTTTTACCCCACCGACGTCCGGTGAAAAAACCACCAAATCTTTTCCTTCAAATTTTCGAAAATATTCAATAAGCACGGGCGCAGCATAAAGATGATCCACGGGAATGTCAAAGAATCCCTGTATTTGATCGGCATGCAAATCTACCGTAAGTATTCTTTGCGCCCCGGCATTAGCCAGCAAATTAGCAATCAGTTTCGCCGTGATCGGCACCCGCGGTTGATCTTTTCTATCCTGCCGGGCATACCCGTAATACGGGATAACCGCGGTAATCCGTCCCGCAGAAGCACGCGCAAAAGCATCCATAAGAATCAATAATTCCATCAGATTATCGTTTGTCGGAGGACATGTCGGTTGAATAACAAAAACATCCCTGCCGCGCACATTTTGATTTATTTTAACCCTGATTTCTCCCTCACTAAAACAGCCGACGAAGGCATCTCCCAGCGAAATGCCCAGATATTTACAAATATCGTTGGCAAGTTTCGGATTGGCGTTTCCCGTAAATACCATTAATTTTTCCTGCATGGACTATTTTCCCTTTTGTTTTTTAAAAATTTTTGCCGGCACTCCCACTACCACCGCTTTATCGGGAACATCCTTATTCTTGGTAACTACAGCTCCGGCTCCGGTCATTGCCCCCTTGCCTATTTTTACCGGAGCAACCAGGATTGTACCCGTACCGATAAACGCACCGGATTTTATTATCGTTTTATTTTTATTTTTACCGTCATAATTGGCAACAATCGTTCCCGCGCCGATATTAACGTTCTCCTCTATCGTAGTATCTCCGATATAACTTTGATGCTTAATGCGGGAGAAAACTCCGACGCTCGAGCGATTGATTTCAACAAAATTTCCCAAACAAACATTGTTCCCGATATCACACCCGGAACGGATACGGCAAAAAGGCCCGATACTGCAATTCTCGCCGATAACAACATCACATTCTATAACCGTATAAGGATAAATAACCGTGTCCCTGCCGATTTTTACTTTTTCATCAATAAATGTGGTCTGCGGGTCAAGAACGGTCACGCCTGCGGCAACGATATCTTCCAATATCCGCATTTTATAAATCGCATAAGCGCGTGCCAATCCTTGACGGGAATTAACACCGAGAATTTCGTCATGGTCTTGAGTTTCCACAGAGTTCACAAGTAAGTTCTGTTTATTCAAAACTTCTATCACATCTGTCAGGTAGTATTCCCTTTTCGCATTATCAGGCTTGATTTTCTTAATCGCAGTAAAAAGTTCTTCCGCTTTAAAAACATACACCCCGACATTAATTTCCTCTATAGCTCTTTCAAATACGGTCGCATCCTGCTCTTCCACGATTTTAACAACAGTACCCCCATCATTACGAACAACACGGCCATAACCCGTAGGGTCTTTTGTCGTTACCGTCAACAAGGTACAGGATGCCTCTGTTTCCATATGTTTTTGCAGCAGTTTCTTAATCGTCGAAGACGTAATTAAAGGAGTATCGCCATAGATTACCAGTAACCGCGCATTTTTTTGATTTAAAGACGGCTTATCTTTAATTTGCCAAACAGCATCTCCCGTCCCCAGAAGTTTCTTTTGCGGTACGCAAGAAGCCTTATCTGCAACAAAATTTTCTACCAATTCCGACTTGTATCCCGTAATTACAAATATATCTTTAACGCCGGCAATCTGCACATTATCCATCACATGGCCAAGCATAGGCTTACTACCCAGTTTGTGAAGTATTTTCGGATAATTAGAATTCATCCTTGTGCCTTCACCGGCAGCCAAAATAACCGCGCTAATATTTTTCATTTTATGCCTGAATACTTTTTAGTTAACCGTTTTTTAGTGTTTCAATTCACTTCGGATTAATTCTAAGTCAAACCCGTTTTGCCGGAATTCATTACGGTTGAACTTATAAACCAACCTCAGGGAACAGTGTCACTTCCGTTCGTGCCGACTGTCCCGCCTCGTATTATCGGCGAATTCACTGCGCTTCGAGCCCTGTCTTGTTTGGCAAAATTTTTGGCTGCCCGGCCAGGACTCGAACCTGGAAAACGAGATCCAAATTCTCGGGTGTTACCATTACACTACCGGGCATAAATATTATTCGAAATCTGCATCTCCCATAACATCTTCTGCCGCAGACAAGGAACGTACACCAACGTGCCTAGAATCTTGCGGCGCATTACTTACCTCAAGCTTATACGCTTCAAGAACCTTCTTTTGGATATATTCTCTACATTCAGGAGTAATCGGATGTGCAATATCTTTATGCTCGTTTTGCCGGTGCTCATCATCAGCCTGGCTTACGGTCTTAACCGGCTGCTGCTCCAAGGCCGCAGCGCATTGATTACAATATTTACTGCGCACAACATTACGATGGCCACATTGCAAACATGTTGTTTTCATTTTCGCCGACGGCATAGCAACAAAAAGCCCTTTACTGCCTTCAATCACTTTCACATCCCGCACGACAAAACAATTATCAAAGGTTATTGTTACGTAGGCCTTTAATTTTTTATTACTATCTTTATTTCGTAAAAAAACTCTTACCTCGGTAACGTCCATCTGAAAATCACTCCTTTCAAAGATGTGCATGGTTATAAGCTTCTCCCCACCATAACGTTATATGCACCATGAAGTTCATTCTTGATGCGTATCGCCTCCTCTCTTTTATCAACTATGCCAAAAATAGAAGAACCGCTTCCGGACATTAAAACCGCCCTAACGCCAAGAGCGGATATCCTTTTCTTAATTTGCGCCAGCTTGCTATATTTCTTGAAGGTAACGCTTTCCAGACGGTTAAACATAATATTTGCCATGGTTTTTATGTCGCAATTTTTTAAAGCATAAGTTAATATTTTAACATCCTTTTTCCTCTTTGTCAAGCTTAACGCAAGCGCTGAATACACTTCCTTCGTAGAGACAAAAATCCCCGGGTCCACAACTACAAGCCATAACGGCTTTTTCACGTAAACAGGCTTAAGAATATCTCCCCGGCCTCTACCTATTGCCGCAGAATCCGGTAATATAAAAAAAGGGACATCCGCACCAATTTTCCGGCCTAAGCTAAGCAATTCATTATGCGTTAATTTTAATTTCCACAACAAGTTAAGGCCGCTTAAAGCTGCTGCTGCATCACTGGAACCGCCGCCCAGTCCGGCACCGATCGGGATTTTCTTTATTATACGTATATGCGCCCCTCGCTTACATCCGGTCTTTTTCCGCAAAAGTTCTGCTGCCTTGTAAACTAAATTATCTGAATTATCCGGAACCCGTTTATCCGTACACAAAATAGTAATTTCTTTTTCAGCATTATCCTTGAAATATAAGCGGTCAAAGAGATTTATCTTTAAAAACAGGGTTATCAAATTATGATGACCGTCTTTTCTCTTTCCCAAAACTTCAAGAAATAAATTTATTTTTGCCGGAGCTTTTAACGTCAATACAGACTTGTACATTTATTTCAGCACCTGCTTCGCCATCTTAATTATATCCGCTGCCTGTAAATTATATTCTTTAAGCAGATCATTCGGTTCGCCGGATTGCCCAAAGCAATTTTTAACTCCAACCCGCATTACCGGTATGCCTAAGCCGTATCCTGCCGTTATTTCTTCCACGGCACACCCCAGCCCGCCGATTACCGAATGCTCTTCACAAACCACAATCCCTTTTGTTTCTTTATCCAATTTTTCGATAAAGGAATTATCCAGGGGTTTTATCGTATGAATATTAACGACCGCCGCACCGATTCCTTCCGACAACAGGACTTGGTGTGCTTCGCAGGCAAAATGGGTCATCAGACCGCAAGCAATTATAAGAACATCTTTTCCTTGGCGTAAAACCTCCGGCCTGCCCAATAAAAAATGGCCTTTGCCCTCAATTGTCGGTACTTTTGAACGTCCAAGCCGAATATAGACCGGCCCCTTGATTTTTGCCGCAGCGATAACCGCATCTCTGGTTTGCGGCCCGTCACATGGAACGATTACCGTCATATTAGGAATAACCCGCATTAAAGCAATATCTTCCAAGGCCTGATGCGTGGCGCCGTCCGGGCCTACGGTAACACCGGCATGGGTAGCCACGATTTTTACATTCAACCGGCTATAACAAATAGAGTTTCTCACCTGATCCCAGGCGCGGCCTGTTGCAAACATCGCAAAGGTCGAGGCAAAAACCGTTTTCCCGCAGGAGGCAATTCCCGCTGCCGAAGCCATCATACTTTGTTCCGCTACGCCAAAATTAAAGAAACGTTCCGGAAACTCCTCAGCAAAAAAAGAAGTTCGAGTCGAGCCCGACAGGTCCGCATCCAATACCACAATATCATTGTCTTCTTTACCTAATTCAACTAAAGTTTTTCCATAAACATCCCGCTGATACATCATCTCATTTGCCATCCGCCAGCTCCTTTAAGGCTATTTCCGCTTCTTCCTTTGTCGGTGCCCTGCCATGAAAATCAACCACGTTTTCCATAAACGAAACATTTTTGCCTTTTATCGTCTTCGCGATAATAATCGTCGGCTTGCCTTTAAACCCTGCGGCATCTTTAAACGCTTTAAGTATCTGAGCGATATCATGACCGTCTATAAAGATTACGTTCCAGCCAAAAGCCTTCCACTTATCAACAATCGGTTCGATACCCATAACCTCTTCCACGCGTCCGTCAATCTGAAAGCCGTTATAATCAAGCACGGCGCATACGTTATCCAATTTATAATGCGCACAGCCCATTGCCGCTTCCCAGATATTACCTTCCTGTATTTCCCCATCACCCATAACACAATACACGCGATAGTCTCTTTTGTCCAATCTAGCGGCTAGCGCCATGCCCAAGGCAACCGACAACCCCTGTCCTAACGAACCGCTGGCAACCGAGATACCCGGTATATGCACATCAGGATGGCCCTGTAAAAGCGCTCCAAGCTTACGCAGATGGTTTAATTCATCCTTAGGGAAATAACCGCATTCCGCTAAAGCCGCATATACAATCGGACAGCAATGCCCCTTTGACAGATGAAACCGGTCTCTATCCGGCCACTCAGGCTCATCCGGCCTATGGCGCATTACTTTAAAAAACAAACAGGTGACAATATCCGCGGAAGAAAGCGACCCTCCGGGGTGTCCGGAGCCAGCTTTTTCAAGCATCTGAATAACATATCGCCGCATAAGATTTGCTTTATCTTGTAATTGTTTTACATCCACTTTTTTCTCCTTTTTCTAACCTTTGCTATATACAATATAAATAATATAAGCATATTCAAATTATCTCAATATGCCGGAAGAGTTAACAGATTATCGATATTAACATTACGATATTCAATCAATTTTTCTTTTGCAATGACAACCTTGTTTCTTAAAAGCTGGTTTTGTACGGCAACTTCCGCATAATCATTAAACTTATACTCCGAGATAATTTTCTGAGCCTGATTTAAAATTATCGGCACATAAATTTTCTCGAAGCGCGGAGGAACCGGCGCTATAAGCGAAAATTTAAACTGCTGCTTTTCCGTATCATAATCTCCTTTTACCTTTAGTTTATAAACCACGGAAGATTCAAGAATCACATTGAGCCGCTGGGCAATCTGCTCGGCGAGGAAATTCGGCAAAATCATCTCTTTGACTTCAAAATCGAATTCCAGTTCCTGTAAAAGCTTTGGATTAAAATTTACACGCCACAATACCCTCTGGCGATAATCATCCCGTTTTATCCAGCCGTGCATAAACTTATATACGTCATCCAGATAGCGAACCAAAACCAGTTCCGCCGACGTTATCTTGATATCCGCAGCAATAATCATATAGAAATCAACCTTTGCGTCGGTGCTGAAAAGCACTCGCGAGGTTGTGAGAATCACGTTTTCTATCTTTTCCACTGCCTCCGGCAGGATATCAAGTTTTTCGTCAAATAACTCCTGCAGCGGAATAAACACAACGATCATCTTACCGATAACTTTTGCCTGCACATCAACGTTGTATTCTTTCTTGCAAACATCCTCCACGGATTGAGCCAATCTTTCTTTAGGATATGTCGGCGCACAGCCGTTATTACTCAACAAGCAAATAAGCGTTATAAAAAAAATTGCACTACGAACCAAATGTCGGTGCCGATTTTTTTCCATATTCTTTAAAAATCCCTTCGATTTCGTCATACTCCAGTTCTTCTTTTGCGAGCAATTCATTAGCAAAGCGCTCAAGAAGCACCTTTTCTTTTCTCAGCAAATCTTCAACTTCCACCAAGGCCTTCTGTAATATCTGATTAGTTTCATCATTTAAGCGCTGTTTTACCATATCAGACAATTGTTCCGGAGGAATCACTGTATAGTCGCCGATATAGCCTGAAATACCCATTCCGACTTTCCACACCATAAAGCAGGCAATGCTCATTGCCTGCTTAAAATCCGCACTAACACCACTTGTTGATGTCCCATATTGTATTCTCTCCGCAGCAAATCCGGCAAGACACACTTTTATATCCGCCAGATATCCTTCTACACTCCTGTGCTGCCATTCATCGCGAGGCCGGGGATGAACCACCCCAAGAGAACCTTTTCGGGGAATTATCGAAGCCTTAAAAACATCGTCGTAGGGATGAAGAAGATAGGTTACAATAAGATGCCCGGATTCATGATAAGCGGTCATCTCTTTATCCAGAGCCGGCATTTTTATTCGATGCTTCAACCCCAGCTCAATACGCTCCATCGCTTCACTAAGCTCTTTATGCGATATAAGTGTTTTTTTATTGCGCATCGCGATCAAGGTTGATTCCCTGACGATATTCTCAATTTCAGCCGGAGTTTTTCCCACCGCACTGCGAGACAGACGGCCAAGATCGATGTTCGGATCATATTTGACTTTCGCCAGGTAATAGCGAAATATTTTCTCCCTGCCTTCAATATCCGGCAAGTTAAAGTAAATTTTCCGGTCAAAACGCCCCGGCCGCAGCAACGCCGGGTCAAGATGATCCTCCGCTGCGTTCGTAGCCCCGATAACAACAATATTCGCAATATCCGTTACACCGTCAAGCTCCACAAGCAGCTGGTTAAGCGTATTATTCGTTTCCTGTCCGCCGCCGAAACTAAATGCGCGGACCCGGCCCACCGCATCAATCTCATCAATAAAAATAATACAACCGCCGTGGGAATAAGCCAAACGCCGTGCTTTATTAAACATTTTCCGGACTCGGCTGGCGCCGACGCCTACAAACATTTCCACAAACTCACTACCGGACATGCTCAAGAAAGGAACTCCGGTTTCCGTAGCTATTGCTTTGGCCAGGTATGTCTTTCCGCACCCCGGAGGCCCAACCATCAAAATACCTTTAATGAATTGCCCGCCCATCTCCTTGAGCTTTGTGCGGTCCAAAAGCAGTTGCGTGACTTCACGCGCTTCCTCTACCGCCTGGTCTATACCGATAACATCGGAAAACTTTACATTTACTTTATTCGGATCGATTCTCTGCTGTTTCATCTTTCCCATGTAGCCGAACATCACGGATACATAAATAAAAGCAGTAATCGCACCGCTGATAAGCATAACCAGAATCCACAGCGGCATATTTGCTAAAGCCGTGATCCGCGCATACGACTCCAGCTTGGACATACCGATAGCGGATAAGACCATCAATACCCCTGCTACGAGGATAATTACGATTACGATCCAATGATCCTCCATGAAAATCTTAATTTTTCTCAACCACCAGTTCATTTTTTCCCCTTCCCTTTATTGTAACACTTTTTGTTTTAGGCGTATGCTGTCAATCTTATCTTTAATATTATCCTGGCCCGGGTCAATCGATAATGATTTCTCCCACTGCTCAACCGCCTTATCCAAAATCCCTTTTTTAAAATACACATCACCCAAATGATCATGGATTACCGCATCGGTATCCAGCAACTCTACCGCTTCTTTCAGGTATTTCAATGCCTCGTCAAATTTTCCCTGTTTGTAATATGCCCAACCCAGTGAATCGATATATGCACCGTTATTCGGTTCTATTTTGATTGCTGTTTTGATTAAACGGATTGCTTCCTCAAGATTTTTCCCCTCTTCCGCGTACATATATCCCAAATAATTACAGGCATCGGCATTATTAGGATTAATTTGAAGAGTTTTATAAAATTGCTTCTTAGCGAGATCTTTTTCCCCTTGTTTATCATAAAGCGCGCCAAGGTAAAAGCAAACAATATCATCATCAGGATGAACCTGCAGAATTTTCTTATAACAAGCTTCCGCTTCGCTGAAATTTTCTTTTAAGCTGTACGCCAGGCCCAGCAACAAATATAATCTTGACTTATCCTGAAGTAAAGGCTCGGCACTGGATAGAACATTGATCGCTTCTTCGGTTTTATCCGTAGATAAATAAATGTGCGCAATCTCAAAGTAAGCATCTATAATCCGCGGATTTATTTCCAAAACCTTATTGAATTGCGCCAGCGCTTTATCAAATATCTTGCGTTCGCTGTACATCTGGCCTAAACGAAAATAAGCCAACGGGCTGGAAGGCTTAAGCTTAATTGCCTCTTCATAAGCCTGCTGCGACTTATTGGTTTCATCTTTTAATTCGTAAACCAACCCCAAACCCAAATATGCTTCCAAGTACATCGGCGCAAGCGTAATTGCTTTTTCCAGATAAGGAATAGCATCATCGTATTTATCCAGCCGGCTATAGAGCATGCCTAAATTAAAATAAACATAAGGCAAATTAATATCCTTTTGCGCAAGATATTCATACGCCAATATCGCTTTTTCGATTTTCTTTTCCAAAACATACAGATCTGCGAGGCTTAAACGGGCCTGCACATATTCAGATTCAATACTTAGAATCTCTTCCAGCAGGGATATCGCATCCGGAAAATTTCCGAGTGTCGAATAAATAACGCTTAAAAGCATCCGGACTTTTATATTTCCCGGCTCTCGTTCCAGCGCTTTTTTTAAATTCTGAATCGACTTATCAAATTCCCCTTTTTTAAAATAGGCGGTTCCTAAGGTGATATATATTGACGCCGACGATTTATCATACTGTACCGCGCGGGCATATTGCTCTATAGCCGCATCCAATTGATTCTGGCGTTCAAACAAAAGCCCACGCAGATAATGTGCGTAGGCTTTTGCAACTAAATTCTTTCCCGCAGATTTCCCGCTTAGTCGGTTTGAATACGCCGGTACGGAATTCTTTTTAAAATGTTCTTTTTTTGCCGCACATCCGCTGCAGATAAATAAAGATATCAACAGTGTAGCCGTTAACTTGGAAATTTCCCGCTTTCTATTATCCATCACCGATGGCGCCTTTATTTATTTTTCTTATGTCTATCTCTTCTTAACCTTTTTTTTCTTTTATGCGTCGATATTTTTTTTCTTTTCCTTTTTCTCCCGCACGGCATAATCCACCCTCCTCGTATAGTATATTAATGACGAATTCTATGGTATTACTTTAGTTAGATTATATTCAATAATACCTTCTGCTCCCGCCTTTTTCAATTTCTGAATAAGCTCCCGAACCATTCTCTCCTCGGTTACGATTTCAATCGCATACCAGCCTTTGCGGCTTAAATGAGAAACCGTAGGATTGCGCATCGACGGCAGAATAGAGAGAATCTCCTCAAGTCTGCTTTCATGCGCATTCAATTTCAACCCAACCTTATCTTCAGCATTAATCGCTCCTTTTAACAATAAAGCGATATGCCCAATCTTATCTTTTTTCCAGGCATCTTTCCAAGATGCTCTATTGGCAATAAGTTGGGTTGTTGACTTACATATCGTATCTATAATCTGCAGATTATGCGCACGCAGACTTGAACCTGTTTCCGTTAATTCAACTATAGCATCTACCAGCTGGGGAACTTTTGCTTCCGTAGCGCCCCAGCTAAATTCAACCGCGGCCTTCACATTATTACGCTTCAGGTATCTCTTGGTAACGTTTACCAATTCCGTAGCTATTCTTTTACCTTGCAGATTCTTTACCGTTTTGATGTTCGAATTCGCCGGCACTGCCAACACCCAGCGTACCGGTGACATGCTTTGCTTGGCATACATAAGCTCAGTCACGACCGTAACTTTCGCATTGTTTTCCAGTATCCAATCCGCACCGGTAATCCCGCAATCCAAGACCCCGTTTTCCACATAGCGCGGTAATTCTTGTGCCCGCAGCAATACAGTCTCAATCTCCGGGTCATCAATGGTTGGAAAATACGACCGGCTGGAAACGGAAATATTAAAGCCCGCTTTTTTAAGCATAGAAAGCGTTGCATCCTGCAAACTGCCTTTTGGTAAGCCTAACTTAATTTTTTTCTCCATGATTATCGCCTTTATTATTGGTTGTAATATTTTATATGCTTATCGTTGACTTGTCAACATGCCCGCCATTTATGCAGGAATTGGGAAGTCGAGGAGTCAACACAAACACGTTTCAATTTTATTGATGAAAACGGGATAATTATTGCGGCATCTGCTGCCTGCCGGTTTCCCAGCGTTTATGAATCCAATTAACCCATTGTCCCGGATAAGCCCGGATACATTTTTCGATTGTATCAACAATATTCTGCAGATTGCCCCTAATATCCTTTTCCGTATCCCCCTTGAAACTAAATTCAACCTGCGGATGAATCTTAATCACATGGGTACCATCCGGATTCCTGATAATAAACATCGGCAGAACCGCCGCGCCGGTATTCATCGACAATTTTATCGGTCCCGTAGCAACCATTGCCTTGCGTCCGAAAAAAATCACATCCAAGCCTTCCGTACCAAAATTCTGATCAAGTTCAATAACCAAAATTTCATTGCGGGAAAGTACTTTTATGCAAAGCCTCATACAGGCCAGTATCGGCCGGCTAAATATAACTTTCTGCCCTGTCTGCCGGCAAAAACCCATAATAATCTGTTCTATTTTTTTGTTGCGTGCATGCCGCGCGACAAAAGTGCATTTATACCCCTCAAAGCCCAATCTCGCTCCTAAAACCGTAAAACTTCCCAGATGCGCGCTTGCGGCAATCACACCCTTACCCCGCTCTAACGCTTTTTGCAGATGCTCCACCCCATCGATTTTAACCAAGGCCATCATCTTCTCAGGTGAAAGATCCTTGTAGTATACGGTATCAAGAATTATCTGTCCCATTGTCTGAAAACTTTCTCTGGCAATACATTTCAACTTTTCTTCCGACATTGTATCTCCCAGAGCCATTGCCAGGTTAGACAAAGCCAGGCTTCTGTTCTTATATGCGCCTATATAATAAATCCGGCTCATCATCCGGCCCAACGGATAGACCATGCCTCTGGGCAAAACCTTAAAAAGCAATAAAAGCAACTGCAATCCTGAAACGCTAAGCCATGATGCTATGAATTTTACAAATTTTTTCTTCATGGCACTATAGCTTACTATAAATGCACTTCAACGTCAACATCATTCCGCAAAAATCAAAGCATGTTATGTATTCGGGATGTCCCATGCTATGAAATATTCAGGTCAGGGGAGGACAGACTTTTAAATAAGAGAAGGAGAGTCCATCCATTCAACGGCACGTTCAAAAAATAAAACCGCTAGTTTTACCTAGCGGTTATTATTTTTTGGTCGGGGCGAGTGGATTTGAACCACCGACCTCTACGTCCCGAACGTAGCGCTCTAGCCAAGCTGAGCCACACCCCGGCATATTAAATTCTAAAATCTAAAATAACGCATATAGTGTATCATCAAAAATATCATTCGTCAAACCCTAAACTTCGCAAATAACCTTCCGACAATTTCGGCTTCTCTTCTTTATGCATTTCAAAATAACGGGATACATACTTTGCCAACATATCTATCTCCAGATTCACTTTATCCGACGGCTTTTTAAAACCCAGCGTCGTGCTTTTAATCGTATGCGGAATCAATGACACGCGGAAATAATGTTCATATACATCAACAACGGTTAAACTTACACCGTCAATGGCAATCGAGCCCTTGGTAACCAAAAAAGCCAAAATACTTTTATCCGCTTCAATGCTAAGCCAACACGCTTCATCATGTTTAACCTTATCTCTAACCGCGCCGATACCATCAATATGGCCGGAGACGATATGTCCGCCAAAACGCGAATGGACGGACATCGCCCTTTCCAGGTTAACTCCATCCCCCACCCGGAGAAACTTGAGGCTTGTTTTCTCCTGCGTTTCCCGCATAACTTCAAAAGCGACACGTTTATTATCAATACTTACCACCGTCAAACAAACACCGTTGACCGATATACTATCCCCAATCTTTGTTTCCTTCAGTACCGTCTGCGCACGCACGGAAAAATGCATTAATTTCCCTTTGACGATTTTTTCGATAATTCCGATTTCCTCAATTATCCCTGTAAACATTTTCCCTTCCCTTTTTGCCGTTCAGTTATAGCGCACATCTCCTTGAATCAATATATCCCCGCGGAATTCGACAATTTCTATATTCGTCACAAGCGGAGAACTTTTCAGGTCGGCAACACCAATGCCTTCCACGGAACTAACCGCTTCTTTGCCGCCGATGATTTTCGGAGCAACAAAAAAATAAATTTTATCCGCCAACCGCGCATCAAAACAGGACCCGTTAAGCTCTCCGCCGCCTTCGACAAGTACACTTGTTATCTCATGAGCCGCCAGTTCTTCCATCAGATACCTTAATTCCACCCTGCCGTTAGCATCAAGCGGACAAACGAGGACATCGATGCCCATATCCGTAAAAATTTTAATTTTTTTCCGGGAGGCTTTATTTGTAGCCGCAATAATAACCGGCGCCGGAGACTGCGCACTGAAAATACGCGCATTCGGCGGTGTTTTTAAAAAATCGTCCACAATAATCTTTACCGGAGCATCCGCTTTCACTTTACCCTTGTCCCGGCAGCTTAAACAAGGGTCATCCTTTAAAATGGTGTTTATCCCGACCATAACCGCGTCATATTTATTGCGCAAAGATTGGACATAATTTCTTGATGCTGCGGATGTAATCCATCGCGAATTGCCGGTTTTAGTCGCAATTCTGCCATCCAGGCTTTGTCCGGCCTTTACAGCCACAAACGGCATTTTTTTTACGATATATTTAAAAAATATCTCATTGAGCCGCCGATACTCTACGCCTTCGCGCCTCTGTGCCACCGAAACAGAAATTCCGGCCTTTTTTAACGCTGCTAATCCTTTACCGCTGGTAAGCGGATTAGGGTCTCTAATACCTATTACGACGCGTTTTATTCCGGCGTTAATAATCGCTTGCGTACACGGCGGGGTCCGGCCAAAATGATTACACGGTTCGAGGTTAACATAAAGCGCGGCATTTTTTGCCGCATCACCGGCTTTTCTCAGCGCATTAACTTCCGCATGCGCCCCGCCGCATCTTTGATGATAGCCTGTTGCTATCATTTTTCCGTTTTTAACGATTACCGCTCCAACCAAAGGATTAGGACTGGTCAATCCTTCTCCTTTTTTAGCAAGGAGTATCGTCAATTGTAAAAACCGGTTATCCGCTTTATTCATGCCCGTAACACTTATTTTTTGCCAGTTTAAGATTCTCCAGTAATATATAAGGCACCTTAATCCACCCCATCAGCGGCATACCCTTGCCTTCGCCATGGCAATCAGAACCTCCGCTCATAAGAAGCCGGTACTTCTTGGCCAGCGTACGATAATGGAGAGCGCTTTTGTCTTTATGGTCGGTATGCAGGACTTCAATTCCCTTTAATCCTTGTTGAACCAGCTCCGGAATAATCTCATCATGCATCATCAGTCCGGGGTGAGCTAAAACAGAAATGCCTTTAAGGTGATTCACCATCGTCAATGCCTCTTCAGGAGAAATAATCATCCTTTTCTCAAAACAAGGTTTGTTTTTGCCGATAAATCGATCAAAAGCCTCTTTTATTGATTTAACAATACCTTTTTCATTCAGGGCCCTGGCCAGGTGAAGTCGGCCTAAAGCTCCGTCCGCGCCGCTAAACGCCAAGACATCATCCAAAGCAATATCAATACCTTTGGCATTCAGCTTTTCGATCATCCTTTTCATGCGCTCATAGCGGGCAATTCTTATTTCTTTGAGCTTATCCGCAAACCAGGGAGAGTTCCACTCAATAAGCAATCCCAATATATGTACCTCGAAATCATTATATTCCGCGGTAAGCTCAACGCCGGGAATAATCTCTAAAGAAGAATCTTTTGCCGCGGCTATCGCCGGAAGAATCCCGTCCACACTATCATGATCGGTAATGGCAACCGCGCTTAATTCAACATCTTTGGCATACTTTACAACTTCCTCCGGAGTAAATGTTCCGTCGGAAAATGTAGTATGCACATGTAAATCAACAAACTTTTCTCTCTCATCCACGGTTATTTTTTACATTCCAGTTTGTTTATTTTATCCAGCACTCCGTTTACAAACCTACCCGATTCCTCATCGCCGTATTTTTTTGCCAATTCCACGGCTTCATTAATCGCCACCTTAGGAGGGATCTCTTCATCAAAAAGCAACTCATAAGTCGCCATGCGAATCACATTGCGGTCAATTACCGCCATACGTTCTATCCGCCAATTATCGGTGTATTTTGTAATAAGCTCATTGATTTGGCCCATCTTCGCCGTTGTTCCCTCAATCAGTTTTAGCGCAAAAATCTTGACATCGGAATCAACATTATTTTCCAGCCAGTATTGTTCCAGGATTTCCTGGCGGTTTACCTTCCTGATGTCGATAGCATATAATACCTGTAAAGCGCATTCACGGGCTTTGGTGCGTTTTCTCATATATTTTACCCTACCATTTCCAAGAGGTTCGCCATTTCGATGGCAACGCGCGCGGCATCCTCTCCCTTGTTCCCGCTCTTGGAGCCGGCCCGCTCAATAGCCTGATCCATGGTTTCCGCGGTAATCACCCCGAATATCACCGGAACTCCCGTAGTCAGGCTTACGGATGCTATGCCTTTGGCCGCCTCGCTGGCCACGTAATCAAAATGCGGGGTATCCCCTTTGATTATTGCCGCTAAACAGATTATCGCGTCATACTTCTTTGATTTTGCCAGTTTTTGCGCCACGCAAGGCAGTTCAAATGCCCCGGGCAGCCAAACAACCTCAATCTTCTTTTCATCGGCGCCATGCCGGTTAAGCTCATGGAGCGCCCCATCCAGCAGCCTTTTAGTTATAAAGTTGTTAAACCGTGAAACCAGCACGACAAAACTTTTCCCCTTTGCGTCCAACTTTGCTTCCGTAACCTTCATATCACCCTCCTCAATCAACCAATTTCAAAATATGTCCAAGCTTCTCTTTTTTAGACTTTAGATAGCGCACATTAAAGTCAGACGGCGGTATCTCTATGGGGATACGCTCCAGGATTTTCATCCCATACCCTTCAAGCCCGATAATTTTACTTGGGTTATTGGTCAATAACCGCATCTCTCTCACCCCCAGATCGGACAATATCTGCGCTCCGATACCATAATCCCTTAAGTCCGCCTGGAAGCCGAGTTTCTCGTTCGCCTCGACCGTATCCAATCCATGATCCTGTAAGGCATAGGCCTTAATCTTGTTTGCCAGGCCGACACCACGGCCTTCCTGGCGCATATACAGCAATATGCCCGAACCGTTTTTTTGGATCATCTCCATAGCCTTATGAAGCTGCTTGCCGCAATCACAGCGCTTCGACAGAAAAACATCACCGGTCAAACACTCCGAATGAACCCGCACAAGCGCCGGATTCCTGACCTTTTTATAAACCAGAGCCAGATGCGGATGGTCATCAACATCCGAGCGGTAGACAAAAAGTTTAAATGACCCAAACTGTGTCGGCAGTTTTGTCGTGGCTATCTTTCTCACCAATTTTTCATTATGATGCCTGAATTTTATAAGGTCGGCGATTGTGCCGATTTTCAGCTTATGACGCTTGGCAAAGCGCAGCAATTGGGGAGTTCTCGCCATAGACCCGTCCTCGTTCAAAATCTCACAGATAATCGCGCCAGGGGTTAACTTCGCCAATTTCATAAAATCAACTCCCGCTTCCGTATGCCCGGCCCGGACCAAAACCCCTCCCGCTACTGCCTGCAAAGGAAAGATATGCCCGGGACGAACCAGTTCCTGCGACTTTGACCTTGCTCCCGTGAGCACCTGTATGGTACGCGCACGGTCATGCGCGGAAATACCGGTAGTAATCCCGAACCGCGCATCTACGGACACCGTAAAGGCCGTTCCCAAAGGGGCCTGATTTCGTCCGACCATAGGATGCAGGTCCAGCCTGTCCAGCCGGTCTTTTTCCATCGCCACGCAAATAAGCCCCCTACCGAATTTAGCCATAAAATTGATGTGTTCCGGCTTAACAAACTCGGCCGCCATAACAAGGTCACCCTCATTTTCCCGCTTCGCATCGTCGAGAATAACGGCCATCCGGCCCTTCTTTAAATCCGCAATAATTTCCTGTATAGTATCAAATTTCATAATAATCTTACTCCTAAAATTTCCACAAAAAAATCCCGAAGGAATTCTCCGGGACTCTCAAAAAAAACCAACTTATTTTTAATTTTTGGTTTTTTATTTTTAATTTTTCTTCTCTTCTCCCTTCTAGGCTATACTATTGGCGAAGGAATTTCACCTTCTCAGCCCCAATACACAGATTATCACAGAGTTAAATGATACCGATTTTCACAGATAATTAAATTTTCTTTTATCTGCGATCATCTTGCGATACATATTTCTGTGCTCATCTGTATCTAGGGGGTCGCAGGCTTGCGCCGCCGTTTTATTTTGAGGCGGACGCTCACTGCCAGCCGGGAATTTCACCCTATCCCGAAGATTAATAATATATATCACACAAAGAACAATATGTCAAGCGTTACAAATTCTGGTCTGCATTGTCGGCATTTGCCCGGTTATGATTTTATTTTTTTCTCTTCCAGAAAGATGTGCCTTAGTAAAAATTTATTGTTTCTAACGATGTAGTCCTCATAATTACGTTGCCATAAACGTTTATCGGATGGTTTTTAATTATTATTTCTAACATTTTGCACATATTGATTTATGGTCATACGTTTAAACCATGATATATATTGGCCCATTATATCGATTATTTATTTGTAGGAGCGAAACTGTGTTTTCGCCTGTTGCAATATCATCATTTTCATTATTTGTATTGTTTTATGGATAACGAGTCTGCAGAAAAAGTCTAAAATTAAAAGAATTGCCCGCTTTAATCATTTTTACAAATCGTCAAATAAACGCAATTGCTTATCGTCATTCTTTTTCTTTCTTCCTGCAATTTTCATATTAATCTCAGCTCTTCGTTCTTTTCTTTCATTTATCGAAAAAAAATTAAGCCGTGAAATCGCATAAATTATTGAAGCTGCCCACACTTCTTTTTTGCCGCGTAAAACATTAATTTTTCTTTTTCTCCCGAGATCATCACATAATTTTGTGATATAATTTTTCAATTCTTCATTTAAATATTCCCTACAGAATCCACGTAATATTTCTTTGATTTCAATCAACCTTTTATTTTTGTCGATTTGAGAATTTGAACAGTTACTCATAAGAGTTTCCCCTTGTTAAGGCTTTTCAATGTTTGCATTTAAAACACGGAAATTAGTTTCGAATTTCGAGGGTGCCTCCTCTTTTTTCCTTGCGGGTATGGGAGGATTTCCCTAAAAACCGGCATTTATCCCCAGAGAAAGACCTATATCAGCGCTGCCTTCGGACAAACCCAGGCTCAAATCACCAAAAAGCTTAATGTTTTTTTCCAGTTGATAAGAAATACCAAGCACAACAGATTTAGGATCAGCATCGCCAGGTATAATTGCTGTACTCTGCTCATAAAAAAACCGCGCTTCAACCTCTTTTAAAACATGGCAGCTTACCCCGAGATCAAACGCAAGCTCATTATCCATCTTTTCATTAGAAGGCTCGCCGATAAATGTGTAATAAAACCCGGCATACATTTTCCACTTTTCATTTAAAAGCCTTTTATTTTTTACGCCAAAAGTGAAATCATATTCCCCAGTACCTAAGCCCTTATCTTCATCGGCTGTAGGCAATTTAACCGCTCCTAAAACAGAAACAAAAAAAAGATCCGCCTGGTCCGTCCATAAATCATATTCTCCCTTTAAAATAATATCTCCCAAACCACTTTCTGTAGTTTTAGTTTGTGTTTGCCTATCAACTTTTGAACGAAACGGCTTGCCGCCAATAACTTTGACCTGTTCTTCGCTTTCCTGTTGAATATACGGGATAGTAAAAGAGAGTTCGCCTTTAGAAAAATAGCGTGATAACTCAAACGGCATATATATAGTGCTCGTGGTTGTCTGCGCCCCATAATCACCACTTTTAAAATCCAAAGATGCGCTAATTCCCCAGAGGAGAAACTCCTCATAAGCCGCTTTCTCCGTTCTGAAGTCATTTGTTAAGTCCATACAATAATTGTTCTGAACAATAATCAACGAAAATAACGCACTTAAAATAACCAAATAATACTTAATTTTGCAACTCTTATAATACATAATTATTTTTTCTCCCAAACAATTAAATTTCATTTTATCCCAAATTATGCCTGCAACAATTAGCATCTACATTTTTTATATGCATCTATAAATATTTCGGCAGTAATTTTGGCTTGTTTAATTGCGCTTCGGAGAGTACCTATTGCAAGTTCTTTATGGAGTGGAATAACACAACCTTTATCTTCTTTTCGTAAAACCACATGGCTGCCTTTTTGCCTGACAATTTCAAATCCTAAACTTTCGAATACTTTAATAGCTTTATTACCTGAAATATGCGGAAGTTCAGGCATTGACAGCTACCTCAAAAGTTGTAAGGAAAGGGTGTTGAGTTTCTTTTAACGGAAACTCTTCAAGATATAATTCAGTAGCCTCTTGTAAATTTATTACAGCTTCTTCAACAGTTGTGCCTTGACTTGCAGTGCCAACTTCTGGGCATTCTGCAACATATAAATTGTTTTCTTTATGCACTATTGCAGTAAATAATTTATTCATATCTCACCTCTTAAAGTATATTTTATTCATTTTTGATTGAGATTTCAATGTAATTTTTATTTTATTTTTCCTCGTTTGTTCTGATTTTTACCGGATAGCCTTTATTTATAAATTTCCTTTCTGTGCCCCAAATCAAGTATTATAACCAATAACTTATTATGATATGTTTCGTAAATAATACGATAACTTCCCATTCGATATGATGAAAGGCCTTTGAGCTTTCCATGAAGAAGTTTACCTTGGGAAGGATCTTTTGCAATATCTTGAAAAGCATTAATGAAACGACGATATAGATTTCTATCAGATTTATATATTTTTTCTATGCTTTTTTCCGCTGGTTTACTTAATTCGATCTTAAGCATTCTCTAATCTTTTCCGCAGAGTTTCAAGAGATATGGTTTTACCGGCTTTTGCTTCTTTTCTTGCTTTCCGAATGCGTCTTAATGCGGAACGATCCTGCAGAATCTCTATTGTCTCAAGAAGGCCTTCATAATCTTCAGGATTAATAAGCATCATCACGGGGCGGCCCCGCTTTGTAATAATATAGCGGTCAAACTTTTCCGCGACAGCATTAGCTACCTTTGGTAATTCTGGACGCAATTCTTTTAGTGTAATTGTACGATTCATATAATCCTCCTCGCAATAAGTATACACTATGTTGTATACCTCGTCAAGATTTTCTTTATTTATATTCCAATCCAGACACTGTACGGCCTAAAAAAAGCATCCCGTGGACCGTTGATGGTTTTTCTTCTTGCACAAACATATTTTTGCAAACCATCAGCTTTGGGATGCGGATCACTCTGTCTCAAGACCACGAATGAGTAAGCT
>JAHIOQ010000014.1 GCA_018895275.1 Candidatus Omnitrophota bacterium | reverse complement strand
TAAACAAAACCATTTTTTGTTTAATACTTGATTATCGACGTCACCGGATAGCCTTTCAGTTTTTTTCGGCCGTTAAGAAACGTCAACTCAATCAAAAACCCGATACCGCAGATATTCGCCTTGCACTTTTTCAATAGACGGCTTACCGCGGCAATCGTGCCGCCGGTTGCCAGGACATCGTCAATAATCAAAACACGGCTGTTTTTGTTTATCGCATCCTGATGTATCTGGAGCGTATCCGTACCGTATTCAAGCGCGTAGGTAATGCTGTAGGTCTTATACGGAAGCTTTCCCTTTTTCCGCACGAGCACAAGGCCGGTGTTTAATTTATAGGCCAATGCCGCTCCGATTATAAAGCCCCGCGCCTCAACGCAGACTACACTGTCAATCCTCGCTTTTTTATACTGCCCATACAACGCGTCAATTGCGGTTTTAAAGCTATCCGCATCCTGTAAAAGCGTCGTAATATCCTTGAAAATGATCCCTTTTTTGGGAAAATCAGGGACATCACGAATTATACTGGAGAGCATATTTGCTTTTTTCATTAATCCGCCTCCTTCATATATGTCCTTAATTTTTTCAGAGCATTATTTTCGATCTGCCTGACCCTTTCCCGGCTGATCTTAAAATTCTTTGCCGTTTCCTCAAGGGTTCGAAACGTGCCGTCGTCCAGGCCGTAGCGCAGGATGAGAATCTCTTTCTCCCGCACGGACATCTTTTCCAGCAGCTCGGCAATCTTCTCCTGCCGCAAAAGCCGGCTTAATTCCTCAAACGGAGAAACTACTCTCTCATCCTCGATGAGATCCATAAACTCACCGGTGGAATCCTCGCCGATAGGCTTATGCAGGGAAGTTGTCCTTGTCACTATTTCGTTCAAACTACGCGCCTTTTTCAAGGAAATCCGCATCTTTTTCGCAAGCTCCTTTAAGGTTGGCATCCTCCCGATCTGATGCGTCAAACGTTCCGTAAGCCGTTTCCATTTTGTAATTGTTTCCGTCAGATAAACCGGAACACGAATCGTCTTGCTTTGATTGGCAATCGCCCGCGTAATATACTGCCGTATCCACCATGCCGCGTAGGTGCTGAACCGATATCCTTTTTTCGGTTCAAACTTCTGTACGGAACGCATTAACCCCATATTACCCTCTTCGATTAAATCGGATATCGGCACTCCGAGGAAGCTGTATTTTTTCGCGATGTTGACCACCAGCCTTAAGTTGGAACGAATCATCATCTTGCGCGCCGCCTGGTCGCCGCGTTTCGCCCTTTTGGCGATTTTTAATTCTTCTTCCGGTGTTAACAGAGGTATATTCTTTATATCTTTAAGATATAATCTCATTGTATCCATTGCCATAACACAAGATTCCCTTTTTTATTTTTTTTCCAAAACCGCCTGCGCTGCGGCAAGTCTGGCTATCGGTACTCTGAACGGAGAACAGCTCACGTAATTCAATCCGGCCTTATTGCAGAACTTCACGGAACGCGGATCGCCGCCGTGTTCGCCGCAGATGCCGCATTTAAGTTCTTTTCTCGTCTGACGGCCAAGCTTCACGGCCGTGTTCACCAGTGCGCCCACGCCTTTCTGGTCAATCGTCTGGAACGGGTCATCGGAAAGAACCTTCTTTTCGATATATCCGGGGAGAAAAACACCCGCGTCGTCGCGGCTAAAGCCGAACGTCATCTGGGTCAAATCATTCGTACCGAAAGAAAAGAACTCCGCCTTCTGCGCGATTTCATCCGCGGTAAGCGCCGCGCGCGGAATTTCAATCATAGTTCCGACCATGTATTTAACCTTTTTCTTTGCCTTTTTAATAATCGCGTCGGCAGTTTCTCGCACAATCAGTTCTAAGAAATCAAACTCATTTTTGGAACCGATAAGCGGAATCATGATTTCCGGCATAACCTTAATGCCCTTGGCCACCATATTGCATGCCGCTTCGATAATCGCCGTGGTTTGCATAACACACAACTCCGGATAGGTAATCGACAGACGGCAACCGCGGTGCCCAAGCATCGGGTTTAATTCATGCTGCGCCCGGACAAGTTCTTTTACCTTTTCCCCGGAAACGTTCATACGCTTTGCCATTTCCGCCTGTCCGGCTTCATCATTCGGCAGGAATTCGTGTAAAGGCGGATCGAGCAGGCGAATCGTCACCGCAAATCCGTCCATCTCCTTGAATATGCCTTCAAAATCCTTGCGCTGATAAGGCAGCAGCTTTTTAAGCGCCTGTTCTCTCGCCTCTTTATCCTGCGCAAGAATGAACTCACGAATCGCCCAGATTCTCTCGCCTTCAAAAAACATATGTTCCGTACGGCAGAGGCCGATACCCTCGGCACCCAAACGGCGTGCGGCTAAAGCATCTTTAGGCGTATCCGCGTTGGTACGCACCTTAAGCGTACGGTATTTATCCGCCCACTTCATAATCGTCATGAATTCTTTATAAATCGGGTGCTTTTTCGCCTGTGCGTTATTCTCAACTACTCCGGCGATCACCGGGCTTGAGGTTGATTTTATGTCGCCGAGCATTACCTCTCCCGTCGAACCGTCCAAAGAAATCCAGTCCCCTTCTTTGATCACGATATCACCTGCGGTAATCTGCTTCTTTTCGTAGTTAATATTAAGCGCACTGCAGCCGGCAATACAGCATTTGCCCCAGCCCCTGGCCACAACCGCCGCGTGTGACGTCATCCCACCCGTAGAGGTTAAAATACCCACTGCAGCATCCATCCCGGCAACGTCTTCCGGAGAGGTTTCATGGCGCACAAGGATAACCTTCTTGCCCGTTTTCTTCCATTCCTCCGCGTCCTTTGCCGTAAACACAACCTGTCCGGAAGCAGCTCCCGGACCGGCAGGCAATCCTTTTGCCACCTGTTTCGACTCTAATTTCGCATTAGTGTCAAAAATCGGGAATAACAGCTGATTGAGCTGGTCGCCTTCAATACGTAAAAGTGCCTGCTCAGGAGTAATCATTTCTTCTTTTACCATGTCCACGGCAATTCTTACCGCGGCAAGCCCGGTACGTTTACCAGTACGAGTCTGCAGCATGAAAAGCTTGCCTTCCTGGATGGTAAACTCAATATCCTGCATGTCCTTGTAATGTTTTTCGAGTTTATAGCGGATATCATCAAGTTCCTTATAAATATGCGGCCATTCTTTTTTCAGATCGCTGATCGGCTCCGGGGTCCGGATTCCGGCGACAACGTCCTCGCCCTGCGCGTTAATCAAAAATTCGCCGTAGAACTCTTCTTCACCCGTAGAAGGGTTACGCGTAAACGCAACTCCCGTACCGGAGGTATTACCCATATTTCCAAATACCATTGCCTGGACGTTAACCGCCGTGCCCAGCAAACCGGTAATCCGGTTGATTCTTCTGTAGGTTACGGCACGGGGAATATTCCAGGAACCGAATACGGCGTTAATCGCGGCCATAAGCTGGTCTTTTGCCTTTGACGGAAACGGCTTTTTCATGTGTTTCTGGAAAACCTTTTTGTATTCCGCAACCAATTCTTTAAGCTGTTCCGCGGTCAGGTCCGTATCCAGCTTCGCGTTGTACTTATTTTTGACTTCCGTCATCTTTTCTTCAAAATGCTCGTGGGGAACTCCCATAACCACATCGCTGAACATATCGATAAAGCGCCGGTAGGCATCCCATGCCAGGCGTTCGTTATTCGTCTTTTTCGCGAATCCGATAACCGCTTCTTCATTAAGCCCGAGGTTAAGTACCGTATCCATCATCCCCGGCATGGAAGCCGCCGCGCCGCTGCGCACGGATACGAGTAAAGGATTTTTCGGATCGCCGAGTTTCGCGCCCATGACTTTTTCCAGTTTAGCGATATTTTCATCAATCTGTTTCTGCAGCTCCGCAGGATATTTTTTATTATGTTTATTGTAATAATCACACACCTCGGTGGAGATCGTAAATCCCGGAGGTACCGGCACGCCGATACGCGCCATTTCCGCAAGATTCGCGCCCTTGCCGCCGAGAAGCTCTTTCATTTTCGTATTACCTTCTGATTTTCCTTTTCCGAAGAAGTACACATATTTCTTTGCCATTGCGTTAAAATCCCCCTTTCATTCCTCTGCCTGATTTCAAGATTAAACCAATTTGTCGGTTAAATATTTTTCCAATAGATTAATCTCTATTCTTTCCTGCTGCATTGTATCACGGTCTCTTACAGTTACTTTATTATCTTCCAACGACTGAACGTCTACGGTAACACAATAGAGTGTACCGATTTCATCCTGACGCCGGTACAGCTTTCCTATTGCTGCCGTGTCGTCGTATTTTACCACAAATTTCTTTTGTAAACCACTGCAAATTTTTTTCGCTATTTCCACTATCTCCGGTTTTTTCTTCAACAAAGGCAGCACCGCTACTTTAAACGGCGCGAGTTCCTTATTCAATCCAAGAACCACCCTCGTTGCTTCGTTCACCTCCTCTTCCCGATATGCGTCAACCAAAAACGCGAGCGCCGCGCGGTCCACTCCTCCCGATGGCTCGATTACGTACGGCAGGTACCGCCGGTTCTGTGCCTGGTCAAAATAAGTTAAATCTTTACCGCTTACTTGAGCATGCTGTTTTAAATCAAAGTCTCCGCGGTTGGCTATCCCTTCCAGTTCCGACCAGCCGAACGGAAACAGATACTCGATATCCGTGCACGCCTTGGCATAATGCGCAAGCTCATCGCTTCCATGCGGCCGCAGGCGCAACTTTTCCTTATTAATCCCTAAAGACTCGTACCACTGGAAACGTTCCTGCACCCACCTTTCATACCACGACGCGGCATCTTCCGGCTTTACGAAATATTCGATTTCCATCTGCTCGAATTCACGAGTGCGAAACGTAAAATTTCCCGGAGTAATTTCGTTGCGAAAGCTCTTGCCGATCTGGGCAATGCCGAAAGGAAGCTTGCGGTGCCGCGAATTAAGCACATTGACAAAATTAACGAATATGCCCTGGGCCGTCTCCGGCCGCATATAGGTAACGGCGCTTTCGTCTTCCACCGGCCCCAGATAGGTCTTAAGCATCAAGTTGAAAAGCCGCGGCGGCGTTTCATCCAGGTCGATAACCGACTTGCATTCCGGGCATTTCTTTTTACTGCCTTCACCGGGAAGATGGTCGGCGCGAAAACGTTTTTTGCAGTTCTTGCAATCCACTAGCGCATCGGTGAACCCCTCGAGATGTCCGGATGCCTTCCAGGTATGCGGATGCATCAATATCGCCGCGTCAAGGCCTTCCATGTCTTCGCGCTGATGCACCACGGACTTCCACCACGACTCTTTCAGGTTACGCTTCAGCTCCGCGCCAAGCGGGCCGTAATCCCAGGTGCTTGCCAGTCCGCCGTAAATCTCCGAACTGGGAAATATAAAACCGCGCCGCTTACACAAAGAAACTATCTTTTCCATCGTTGTTTCAGACATAGGCTACCTTCATTTTTTTTGAAAACTGAATCGATTTAAACTGCTGGCCTAAATGAAAATCAATAAAATTGCGCAAGAGCTGTTTTAATTCCATGCGGATCGTACCGCCGATGCGGAAGTTAACGATCTTTTCCAGATCCGTTTTTTCTATATAATTCAGCGTTGCTATTGTGCCCTGCATCACCGCGCAGGCGCCGCGGTCCGCAGCGTAGCACTGCGCACATAAAAGCCCGCCCAGGACAAAACTGAATTTACTTTGCGCGATTATATGCCCGCCGCAGCTTACGCAGCAGTCAACACGCGGCTTAAACCCGGAAAAGTTTAAAAATTTAACCTCAAAGATTTGCGCAATGTTGTTTATTCTATCCTCTTTATCTAAAAATTGCAAGAACTTCATAACCAGGCTGAACACCTCGGCATTTTTCTCCGCCAAAGGCATGGCCGCGTTCACCAGTTCCAGAAAATAAGCCGCGCAGGTAAAACGTTCTATCTGCTTGTCGATATTACAGAAATGGTCGATAATATCCGCCTGGCTGATGATATGCAGGCCGCCGGAGTGATTTTCGTAAAAAACAATCTTATTATTGGTGATCGGCAGAAAGTTTGAACCGAATTTTCCTGCTTTTCTGCGCGCTCCTTTTGCCTGCGCATATATTTTGCCGAAATCAGCGGTAAACAGGCTCAGCAAATAACTCGTCTCCCGGTAATCTCTTCTTTTTAAAACAATCGCTTCCGTCTTATGAATAGCCATATCATAACCGTAACAGAGAAAAAATCAAACTGGTTAAAGCAATGCCCAGCAAAGCGCCGACAATAACCTCCTTAAAAGAATGATACCCCGGGCGGATCCTGCTTTGCGCCACCAATAAGGCCAAAACAAATACCAGCCCGATCAGCACGTTGCTGGGAGAAATAAACAAGGTAATCGTCCAAATCGTAAAAGAAATCGCCGAATGCCCGGAGGGCATCCCGCCGCGCAACGGCTTGCCTCTGCCGGATTTCGCTTTAGAAAAAATAACCGTGGCGAAAACAATCAGCAGGCAAATAAAGCTTATGTGCAGCGGCTTTCCCCTGATATAATCAATGCCTGTCTGCACGCTGTTCAGCGGCAGATTAGTCAAAAACAGCAGGTAGCCGACAAACGCGGCATTAATCGCCGCCACGAATACCGCGCCGGCGGAAATATCCTTAATAATTCTTGCCAGCGGATGAAACTCGTTCGTGATCAGGTCGATAACGAATTCAACCGCGGTATTGAACATCTCCGCCATAAACACGAAAGAAATCGTCACCAGCAGTAAGGTCATTTCCAGCTTGGAAAAATTAAAATACAAAGCCAGAAGCAAGGCAATCGTCCCCAAAAGAAAATGCAGCCGCATATTGCGCTGCGTTTTCAATACGTATAAAAATCCTTCGATCGCGTAATTAAAGCTTTCAAACAACCGCCGTCTATGCATCGCCGCCTAAAATCTCCTTCTCTATTTTCTGCATCGATAAAAACCCCTTTTGGGTTTTATCTGAATATCCCAGTAAATGCAAAATTCCGTGCACCAGGTAAAGCTGCGCCTCGGCAATGGATGTCCGCTTCATTTCCCGCGCGCGGCTGCGCGCCGTCTCCAGAGAAATAATCACGTCCCCGAGAAGCTCCGGATGAAGCCGGGAAAACTCTCCGTCCGCCATGCGGAAGGCCAGCACATCGGTAGGATAAGGCCTGCGCAAATATTTTTCATTAAGTTGCGTGATTAACACGTCGTCAACGAGAAGAATACTTACCTCAACACCGTCAACATCCCGGTGCTTAAGCACCTTAAGCGCCAATGCCTTAAGTTTTTGCCGGTTTATTTTTACTTTTTTCTGAAGATTCTTTATTTTTATTTTGTTCATTGTTGCTCTGTTTGGCATCGGGGTATTCCACCCGCGTATGGAAAATACCGTTTAAAATGTGCGCGAACACCTCGGAAATAACATGTAAATCCTTCAGCGTCAGGTCGCATTCATTCAATTGCCCATCGATAAATTTATTGTTTATTATGCGGTTCACAATGTCCTGAATCTTTGCCGGTGTCGGCTGCTGCATGGCACGCGAAGCAGCCTCTACGGAATCGGCAAGCATGACAATCGCCGCTTCTTTAGACTGCGGCTTCGGCCCCGGATAACGGAAATCCTCTGCCTCGACTTTGCCGTCTTCCGGGCTATGCCGTTCAAGCGCGCGGTGATAGAAATAATGCACCACATCGTCGCCGTGATGCTGAATGATGATATCCTGTATTGCCTTTCCCAGCCGGTATTTCTTTGCCAGGTCGGCGCCTTCTTTTATATGATTGATGATCACCAGGCTGCTGATCGTCGGGCTGAGATTGTCGTGTTTGTTTTCCGTCTGCTGTTGATTTTCGCTGAAATAAGGCGCCATCCTTAATTTGCCGATATCGTGAAAATACGCGCCGACCCGCGCCAAGAGGCTGTTCGCGCCGACCGCCTCGGCCGCGGATTCGGCAAGATTACCGACAAGGAGGCTATGATGGTAAGTACCCGGCGCCTTTAATACCATTTCCTTGAGCACAGGCTGATTCAAATCCGATAATTCCAAAAGGGTAATATTCGTGCTAATGCCGAAAAGCATCTCAAATATCGGCAGCACTCCGGTAACGACTATTGCCGAAACAATCCCGTTAGCCAACCCCCATCCGCTCTGGATAACCAGATGGTTAATCGGCACAAAATTAATAACGCCCATGGAAACTATGGAAACCATATTCGTCAGGCTTACCAGGAGCCCGGCCTTTGTCAGATTGCGGCGGTGCCGGACATTAAGCACCGCGTAGACGCCGACAAATCCTCCGACAAGCAATGTAAACATCACGTCATAACGAATACCGGTAAGTACGCCGATAAACACGCTAAGCACAACCGTAAACATCAGCGCTACGCCGGGATCAATGAGAATCGCCACAAGCATGGAAACACCGGCCAAAGGAATCAGGTAAACCGACCAAAAAGAAAGGAGCATCGCCTTCGTGCAGATAACAATCAGGAGCGACAGCACGCAAAGCAAAACGATGTTTTTCAAGACGAACACGGCTTCCGGAACATAAACCGTAACATACGCAACGATAAGCACGGCAAGGATAATCAGTAAAAGCATTATGCCGAAAAAGTAATAAATATTTTTCGGCTGCATCTGCATTATCTCCAGCTTTTTTGCCGCCAACTCCTGCGTTTTGCTTACTTTTTCTCCGCGTTGAATTACCAGCTCATTCTTTTTTACCTCGATCACTTCACCATCGATATCTACAAAAGAAAAATCAAACGGGGCAAATATATCGTATTGGCTGATTTCCCCTTCCGTCACCGTATAATTCGACCAGATAAACTCCTTTCCGATAAAAACACTAACCGCCAGAAGTAAAACTATAAACAAAAAAATCGTAGCCTGGATCATCCTTCTTGTTTTAGCATTAATTCTGCTTAGCGCGTTTTCCGGCTTCATATGTTTTTTTCTTTCTTTTGGCTTCATGCGCGGCATAGGCCATAATAATATCCTGCACCAATTCATGCCGCACAACATCCTGCTCGTTCAAATAAATGAATTCTATACCGCTAATCCCCTTCAATATCGACTGAACCTGGACCAGGCCGGAAAGCCTGTGCACCGGTAAATCAACCTGGGTAATATCACCGGTTATCACCGCCTTAGAATCAAACCCCAGACGCGTCAAAAACATCTTCATCTGCTCCGGAGTACTGTTTTGCGCCTCATCCAGGATAATAAACGAATCATTAAGCGTCCTTCCCCGCATATATGCCAAGGGCGCTACCTCAATAATTTCCTTCTCCAGCGCCTGCTGTACCTTATCCAGCTCCATCATATCATACAAGGCATCGTATATGGGGCGCAGATAAGGGCTTATCTTTTGTTTTACATCGCCGGGAAGATAGCCGAGGCTTTCACCGGCCTCAACCGCCGGCCGGGCCAGGATAATGCGGCTTACCTGCTGGTTTTTCAGGGCCGAAATTGCCATGGCCATCGCCAGATAGGTTTTACCCGTACCGGCCGGTCCGATACCGAAGGTAATATCGCATTTACGAATAGTATCCACATATACTTTCTGGCCTCTTGTCTTCGGCGTCACAAACTGACGTTTGGACATCACCTCAATGCGGTCAAAATATAAGGAATGCAGTTCAAATTTATTGCCCTTCTTAAGCGCATTAATCGCGAACATGGTATCCTGTCTGCGGATATGACCGCCAAGGCGAATAATACCCAGTAATTCCACAAAAAGCTTTTCGGCAAGCACAACTTCTTTTTCTTTTCCCTGAAAGGTTAGATTTTCTCCGCGGGCAACGATTTGTATGGCAAGTTCATGTTTTACAAGTTTAATGTTTTCATCATGCTGGCCAAAAAGCATATTTGCTTCTTCATCATTGTGAAGTTTTATTACTTTTTCCATATTCTCATTTTGACTATACGTTCTAAACTACAATTGAGGGATTTTTATCTTTTGGCCGGGATAAATTTTATTCGGATTTTTCAGGACATCGCTGTTATAATCATATATTTTCTTCCACTTTTTCGCCGTACCGTACACCTTTTCGGAAATTTTCTGCAAGGTATCGCCATTTTGCACAACATACATGGTGTACGATTCCTGCACCGGAGGCACATATAGCCGCGGCGCTTCCTTCCGCTCCGGCTGCGGCACAGCTTTTTGCGTACGAATCCGCGGCGTTCTCTCCTCCCGCGGCAAAGAAATCTCTCCGGCCGGCTCTACCTTTTTTTGCGGCTGGGTGGAAATTACCTGTGGCCCTCCGAATATATACCCGCGATTGCCACGCAGCTCTTTATCTTCCGTAGGTTTAAAACGGAAATTTTTCCACTCCGGATACGGCGGCAAAGCCAAAGTAACCTGAACAATTCTCCGCATCTGCGGCTGAGCTGGTTTGTCTGCCTCATCCTGCGGCGGCTTAGTGCCCCAGATAAACCCTTTATTCCCGCTTGACGCATCCTGGTCCACACGTTCTTTTTTGATTGTCGCTATTCTTACCCGTTTAGCACACCCGCTTACCGCAAAACTGCAGAATACAAGGCAGATTATTAGAATAAAAAAGAAATTTTTTTTCATGCGAGCGCACCTCCTCAGCCGCTTCGGGCCGTTATTAGGATTACCTTCTTCCAAAGTACGTTTTATTATAATCCATCATTCTTTTATTGTCAAATGAAGTTCCCGCAGCTGCTTTGCGGATACTTCGGACGGCGCAGATGTAAGCGGGCAAACCGCTTTCTGCGTCTTAGGAAACGCGATAACATCACGGATACTCGGGCTGTTCGTCATCAAGGTCAGCAAGCGGTCCAAGCCGGGAGCAATGCCGCCGTGCGGCGGCGCTCCATAACTGAATGCCTCCAGCAAAAACCCGAATTTCAGTTTTACTTCTTCTTCATTTAATCCCAGTATCTTAAAAATTTTCTCCTGCAGTTCCTGCCGGTGAATACGGATACTGCCGCTGCCCAATTCCACGCCGTTTACGACCAGGTCATAGGCACAGGAACGCACCTTACCGGGATCCGTATCGATAAAAGAAATATCTTCCGGTTTCGGCGCGGTAAACGGGTGATGCTCTGAGTCCCATCTTTTTTCTTCCGCATTATATTGGAATAACGGAAAATCCGTTACCCAGAGAAAATTAAACGTATCCTCATCAATGCATTTAAGCATTTCCGCAAGCCGGCAGCGCAGCTGGCCCAAAACCGTCATTGCCGTCTTAGGCGCGTCGGCAACAATGAGAATAAGGTCACCTTCTTTTGCCGCAAATTTCTGAATAAGGGTTTTAATCAAATCCTCTCCCAGATGCTTTTTCACCGGCGATTGCACATCATCTCCAGATAGCACCTTTATCCATACCAGGCCCTTGGCTCCGAGGCTGATCGCCTGCTGCGTAAGCTCCTCCATTACCTTTAGAGAAAGCTGCGCGCCGGCGTCCGCCTTTATGCCGATTACCTTTCCGCCCGCTTCCACAACCTTCTTGAAAACCATAAACGACGTCTGCGCGAGCAGGGAATTTAACTCCTGCAGCTCCATGGCATAGCGCGTGTCCGGCTTATCGATGCCATAACGCTCCAGGGCCTGCGCATGTCTCAGGCGCATAAACGGAACGCTAAGTTTTATCCCCAAAGCCTTTTCGAATATCTCCGCCATGAGCCGTTCCATCAGCGTATAGATATCCTCCTCATCAACAAAAGACATTTCGATATCCAGCTGCGTAAATTCCGGCTGGCGGTCCTTGCGCAGGTCCTCATCGCGAAAACACTTCGCTACCTGATAATACTTATCAAATCCGGAAACCATGAGAATCTGTTTAAATAACTGCGGAGACTGCGGCAAGGCAAAAAACATCCCCGGGTTTAAGCGGCTGGGCACCAGATAATCCCGCGCGCCCTCCGGAGTACTCTTTGTCAAAATCGGCGTTTCTATTTCCAAAAACCCCTCGCGTTCAAGAAAATCACGCGCGATTTTGAACACACGGGAACGCAGCACGATATTATTTTTCATACGCTGCCTGCGCAGGTCCAGAAAACGGTAGGCAAGCCGCAGTTCCTCGCCGATTTCTTTTTCATCGTTTATCTCGAAAGGCAAGGGTTTCGACCTATTTAAAATCTCCAGTTGTTCAACCACAACCTCAACGCTGCCGGTAGCAATCTTTTCATTCTCCGTGCCTTGCGGCCTGTTGCGCACCATACCCTGCGCGCTGACGACAAATTCACTGCGCAAAGCCTGCGCAGCCTCATGTACCGCGGCATTAACCTGAGGGTCAAAGACTATCTGAGTAATGCCTTCGCGGTCGCGCAGATCAATGAAAATCAAACCGCCATGGTCACGGCGCGAATGCACCCATCCGTTCAACACCACCTTTTTATCGATATCCGCAAGCGTCAACTGCGAACAATGATGTGTCCTCTTCATTATTTGCCCATCCCCACGCGCTGCACCTGCTGGAAAATCTTTCCTTCCGTCTGAATCGAAGGCGCGATAATTATTTCCGTCAGGTTCATCTCTTTAATCGTTTTCGCGCCTACCGAGCCCATAGAAAGCTGTAGCGCTCCGACAAGGTTTTGCGACCCGTCATCCAGGCGCGCCGGCCCGAAAAGAATCTCTTCCAGAGTACCGGTAGTGCCGACAAAAATCCTTGTGCCTCTGGGCAAATTCGCGTGCGGAGTAGCCATCCCCCAATGGTAGCCGCGGCCCGGTGCTTCTTTCGTGCGGGCAAAGGCAGACCCGACCATTACCGCGTCCGCGCCACAGGCAAACGCCTTGCAGATATCGCCGCCGGTACGCATCCCGCCGTCGGTAATAATCGGCACATAGCGGCCGGTCTTTTTCAGGTAAAAATCGCGCGCTTCCGCCGCGTCCGCTGTTGCCGTTACCTGCGGCACGCCGATTCCCAGCACGCCGCGCGTCGTACAAGCCGCGCCGGGCCCGATACCGACCAGCAACGCGCTCGCTCCCGTGGCAAAAAGTTCCAAGGCTACGTCATGCGTAACGCAATTACCGATAATTACGGGAATCTTCATCTTTTTGCAGAATTTTTCCAGGTCTAATACCTTGTATTCCGTGGAAATATGGCGCACGGAGGTAACCGTTGACTGCACAACAAAGATATCCGCTCCCGCCTCCTGGGCCAATGCCCCGAAACGCTCCGCGCGCTGCGGGATGGCGCTGACAATACAAGGAACATTGTGCTCCTTAATCTGCTTTACGCGCACACTAACCAGTTTTTCTTTTATCGGCTCATTATAGATGCCCTGCACGAGCTTCGTGGCTGCTTCCGGCGTGGCCTTGGCAATCTCGTCAAGAACTTCATTGGGATTTTCATAACGCGTCTGCACGCCTTCCAGATTTAAAACCGCTAGCCCGCCCAGTTGCCCCATTTTTACGGCAAAAACAACATCAACCACACCGTCCATAGCCGCGGCAAGGATCGGCACCTTATATGTCTTATCGCCAAGCACAAAACTTGTATCCACCTCGTGGGGATTGATGGTCACCATCCCGGGCACAAGCGCGATTTCATCAAAACCATAACACCGACGGGCCTTTCTGCCCCTGCCAATAAATTCCGCCATTACGCAACCCCTCCTTTTTGAAACCAATTACACTATCCGCGTGGATTAATAATAAAGTTAAATCAGAAAAGTAATAAAAATTTATTATAACACAAAAAATACGCATGTCAACCAATTACCCTTGAGAGCAGGAAATGTCCTTGATATAGGACGCATTAAATATAAACCCCGCGGAAGGAAATCCTTCCGCGGGGTTTATATTTAACAAAGGGTGAAGATTAATACATGCCGCCCATGCCGCCCATTCCTGCCGGAGGCATAGCCGGAGACCTTTCTTCTTCTTTGATATCCGTAATCAAGGTTTCCGTTGTCAACAGCAATCCGGCGATACTCGCGGCGTTTTCCAACGCGCTGCGGGTAACCTTTGCCGGGTCAAGAACGCCTGCTTCAATCATATCCACATACTCATCCTTTGCGAAGTCATATCCGCGGTTGCCCTTTTCCTCTTTAACCCGCTGCAAAATAACCGAAGCTTCAAGGCCGGCGTTTTCCGCGAGCTGTCGGAGTGGTGATTCCAACGCCTTGCGCACAATGTCAACACCAATCTGTTCTTCCGCGCTAAGTTTCAGTTTTTCCAAAGCAACCGAAGCACGAAGCAAGCCCACCCCGCCGCCGGGAACAATGCCTTCTTCTACCGCGGCACGCGTCGCATGTAACGCATCTTCAACACGCGCTTTCTTTTCTTTCATTTCCGTTTCCGTAGCTGCTCCGACATTGATAACCGCAACTCCGCCGGCAAGCTTTGCCAGGCGTTCCTGCAGCTTCTCACGGTCGTAATCGGAATCCGTGTCGTCGATCTGCTTCTTAAGCTGATTGATACGGCCGGTAATATCGCTTGTCTTTCCGGCTCCTTCAACAATCGTCGTGTTTTCCTTATCGATTTTTACTCTCTTTGCCCTGCCCAAATCGCTGATGTCGAGAGTTTCAATCTTAATCCCCAGCTCTTCGGTAATCGCCTTTCCGCCGGTCAGAATCGCGATATCTTCCAACATCGATTTTCTTCTGTCACCGTATCCCGGAGCCTTTACCGCGCAGCAGGCAAGCGTACCCCTGATTCTGTTCACAACCAGAGTAGCCAGCGCTTCGCCTTCTAAGTCCTCGGCAATTATGAGAAGCGGTTTTCCCGCGCGGGCGATTTTTTCCAATAAAGGAAGCAAATCTTTTAACGCGGAAATCTTTTTCTCGTGGATAAGAATGTACGGATCGTCAAGAATACATTCCATTCTATCCGTATCTGTAGCAAAATAAGGAGACAAATACCCCTGGTCAAACTGCATACCTTCCACAACATCCAGGGTCGTGGCCATTGACTTTGCTTCTTCTACGGTGATAACGCCGTCTTTACCGACTTTCTCCATGGCCTCGGCAATCAAATCACCAATCGTCGTATCGCTGTTTGCCGCGATTGTCGCTACCTGCGCAACTTCCTTCCTGTCCTTAATCGGCTTTGAGAGTTTTTTCAACTCTTTAACCACAGCCGCTACGGCAGTATCAATCCCTCTCTTTAACGCCATGGGGTTTGCTCCGGCCGTAACATTCTTTAAACCTTCTCTGAAAATCGCCTCGGTAAGCACGGTTGCCGTGGTCGTACCGTCACCGGCAATGTCACTGGTCTTGGAAGCTACTTCCTTAACCAATTCCGCGCCGAGATTCTGATACGGGTCTTTTAATTCAATCTCTTTTGCCACGGTTACCCCGTCTTTAGTGATTGTCGGAGAACCGAATTTTTTATCCAACACTACGTTTCTTCCCTTAGGCCCCAGGGTGATCTTCACCGCCCTTGAGAGCTGCTCCACGCCTTTTAGTATCTCGCGGCGGGCCTCATCGCTGAACAACAGTTGCTTCGCCATAACTTCACCTCCCAAACTCATCTTTGTCAATTAATTATTGCCAAAATATCTTCTTCTCTTAAAATCAAAAACTCTTCGCCTTCTTTTGTCGTGACAGTCGTTCCGGAATATTTACCGAAAAGCACTTTGTCTTTAACCTTTACCTGCGGCTCCTGTACCTTTCCGCTTTCCAAGGTTTTGCCGGGCCCCACGGCAATGACCTCTGCTTCCTGAGGCTTTTCCTTTGCCGTATCCGGCAAATAAATACCTCCCTCGGTCTTTTCCTTTGCATCCAGAACTCTTACCAATACACGATCACCTAAAGGTTTAATTTTCATACATCCACCTCCTTTGTTTTATCAGCACTCTTAGGTGATGAGTGCTAATCTGTGAGACTTTAATTTAACACATAACAAAAACTAAATCAACCTTTATTTTTAGCTGTTTTGGGCCATTTTTCAAGATAAACTCGACTTTTAGGGATACGATTGCTGTTTTTCTTTATTTTTCGCCAATTTACAAGCTATTTCGATTCCTTTTATTGTAAGAAAAGGATCATAAACATCAATCTCCTTACAAAAATCCTGAAGATAATCAATCATTCCACCGGTACCGACAACCACAATCTTACCTTTTAATCTATTTTTCAACGACTTGACCAGGCCGTCAATCATAAAAGAAAAACCATAAAAAACACCGCTAAGCATCGAGGCGCGGGTGTCTTTACCCAAGATATCTGACGGCCGTCCTGCCGTGAGTTTAGGTAAAAGCGCGGTCTTTTCATGCAGCCCGGATAGGGACATTCCAATGCCCGGGGCAATAATCCCGCCGAGATATTCTGCTTTAGCAGAGATTACATCAATCGTTATTGCCGTACCCGCGTCAACCACCAATGCCGGGCAGGAATAACAATAACGCACGCCCAGGGCATTTGCCAGCCGGTCACTGCCCACCTGCTGCGGATAATGGTATTTGTTTTTAATCGGAACCGGGATATCCTTGCCGAACATATACTCCTTTGCAGCCGGGAAAACGGATTTTATGTTTTTTTTAAGCTGCGGCTCTGCCTTCGGCACTACTGAACAGATCACCACTGCCCTGACCAGGCACGCATCGACACCGGCCTTCCTTGCTGCGGAGAGCAGTTTGCGGCGAAAATTTTCTACAGAAGCGATAAGCTTTGTCGGAATATCCCAGGAACGATAACAATCCCCGCCTTTATTAACCGCGAATGTCGTGTTTGTATTTCCCACATCTATAAAAATAACCATACATTCCTCTTTTAATATTACCTGACCACCCTCACATCTCCGCTTAATATATGATGCATAAAACCAAAATCATCCCTGACCATCAGCGCGCCGTTTTCGTCAATATCCATGGCCTGGCCTTCGATTTCCGCATTGCGCCATTTTATTTTAATCCGGTGGCCGAGAGTCAATGAATAATTCCTCCAGGCATCCATGAGCTGCGGAAAGTTCTTACGCGTTATCAATTCATACTGCCGCTCTATTTCCCGCAGTAATTCCTGCAGCAGCTGTATCCTGTCCACGCTTTTATGCAGCTGAAGCTTTAAAGAGGTCGCGCCCTGCGGCAAGGCTTGACGGCTGGTATTGACATTAATTCCGATACCCAGCACAATAAAGTTAACCGCGTCCTGCTCCGCGTTCATTTCCGTCAATATACCGCACACCTTTTCGCTGCCGATGTACACATCGTTCGGCCATTTTATACACGCGTTCAAGCCGAGGCTGTTTCGGATCGCGCGGCTAACGGCAACCGATGCCATTAAGGTAATTTTACCTGCTTCCGCCGGGCTAAGCCCGGGCCGGAGTATTACGGAAAAATAAATCCCCGCGCCTTTAGGCGAAACCCAGGAACGCCCCTGCCTGCCCTTGCCCCTTGTCTGCTCCTCGCTGATAATCACCGTGCCCTCAGCCGCGCACTGCTCCGCAAGAGAACAGCCGATGTCATTCGTCGATGTCGTGGATGCGTAGGAAATAATCTTTTTCCCGATAAGATCGGTTTTCAGGCCATAGCCTATCTCATCCGGCAGCATCCTGTCCGGGCTCTTCAGCAAACGGTACCCCAGATGCGGCTGCGCGAGTATCTCATATCCGTTTTCTTTTAGATTCTGGATATGCTTCCATACCGCGGTGCGTGAAACATGCAGCCGATGCGATATTTCCTCTCCGGAGACAAACGTATCGCAATTTTCTTTTAAGAAGCGTAAAATTTCAGTTTCCATCTTTTGATTCTATTTTCAATGCCTTTATTTTATCCCTCAGGACAATCGACTTTTCAAACTGCAGGTTCTTTGCCGCAAGCTCCATCTCCCGCTCCAGCGCGTCAATTTTCTGCAGCCGGCCGTATGATTCGAAATCATCGGCGACCACATGCGCGACTATTTCATCCGCTTCCTCTTCCACGGCAATCCAATCCTTAATCGCCTTTTTAATCGACACCGGGGTTATATTATATTTTTTGTTATAGGCCATCTGTTTTTCCCGGCGGCGGCTCGTTTCCTCTATGGTCTTGGACAAAGACTGCGTTATGGTATCCGCGTACATGACCACCATAGCGTTTATGTTGCGCGCGGCACGGCCGGCAACCTGGATAAGTGAGGTCGCCGAGCGCAAAAAACCTTCCTTATCCGCATCCATTACACATACCAGAGAAACCTCCGGTAAGTCAAGGCCTTCTCTTAAAAGATTGACCCCCACGAGGCAGTCGAACTTTTTTTTCCGCAGCTCAGAGATCACCTTTATCCTTTCCAAGGCATCCAGTTCCGAATGTATATAATTCGTTTTTAGGCCGGCGTCCTGCAAATACCGGGATAAATCTTCGGCCATGCGCTTCGTCAAGGTCGTAACCAGCACCCGCTCATTAGCGCGGCTGCGTTCTCTTATCCTGGCAATCAGGTCATCGATCTGGTTCTTCGTCGGAATGACGATAATCTCCGGATCAACCAGGCCGGTCGGCCGGATAATCTGTTCCGCTACACAGGCGCTACACTTAAGCTCGTAATCCGACGGCGTCGCGGAAACAAATAATACCTGCGGCACCAGCTTTTCGAACTCGGCGAATTTCAGCGGCCGGTTGTCCAGGCAGGACGGCAGCCGGAAACCGTATTCCGTAAGCACCTCTTTGCGCGCCCTGTCGCCGTTATACATGCCGCGAATCTGGGGCACTGTCACGTGCGATTCATCGAGAATCGTCAAAAAATCTTCCGGGAAATAATCGATCAAACAATAAGGCCGGCTAGCCGCAGGCCGGCCGCTCAAGTGCCGGGAATAATTCTCGATACCGTGGCAAATGCCGGTCTCCCGCAGCATTTCCATATCGAATTTCGTGCGCGATTCAAGCCGCTGCGCCTCAAGAAGCTTTCCCTGCCGCGTCAGTTCGCTTACGCGCGCCTTAAGCTCCGCCTCTATTTCCGCCAGCGCACCTTCCATCCGGCTGTCCTCGACAAGAAAATGCTTTGCCGGGTATATGGCAACCTCATCAAGCAGCTGTTCCGGCTGCAGAGTAACCGGCTCAATAACAGAAATCTTTTCTATCTCATCCCCGAAGAATTCAATACGCAGGGCATTCTGCTCATAGGCGGGAAAGACCTCTACCGTATCCCCGCGCACGCGAAAAATACCCTGGAAGAATTCCACGTCATTGCGTTCGTAGCGTATACGCACCAAACGCTGCAAAAACTCATCGCGGACGAGGCTCTCTCCCCGGCGCAGATGCACGAACATACCGCGGTATTCCTGCGGCGAGCCCAGGTTATATATACAGGATACGCTGGCAACGATAATCACGTCTCTTCTGCTCATCAGCGCCGTGGTTGCCGCAAGGCGCAAGCGGTTGATTCTCTCGTTGATCGAGGCATCTTTCTCTATATAAGTATCTGTCTGTGGAATATACGCCTCCGGCTGGTAATAATCATAATAGCTTATAAAAAACTCCACGGCGTTTTCCGGGAAAAAGTCCTTGAATTCGGCATAGAGCTGCGCCGCCAGGGTCTTGTTGTGCGAAATCACGAGAGTCGGTTTATCCAGAGCGGCAATAACCGAGGCCATCGTAAAGGTCTTGCCGCTGCCGGTAACGCCGAGCAGGGTTTGATACTTATTGCCGTTGGCGATGGACCGCCTCAGTTGCGCAATAGCCTGCGGCTGATCCCCCTGCGCTGTGAATGGGCTGACCAGTTTAAACGCATTCATTTCTTAACGAAACTGCTTGCCGGACTTCATGAGAAGAGACTTAAAATGAGAGATATCTTTTACGCGGCTTATCGCCGTTTCATAACTGATGATATTTTTCACGTACAAATCTTTTAGCGACGTATCCATCATCTGCATGCCCAGGTCGGCATTCGTCTGCATAATTGTCGGTATCTGCTCTGTCTTCGCTTCTCGGATAACATTGCGCAACGCCGGAGTGGCAATCAAAACCTCGGTTGTCAATACCCTGCCCGCGCCGTCTATGCGCGGTAAAAGCTGCTGCGAAATAACGCCCTCGATCGCGCTGGCCAGCACGATACGTATCTGCGTCTGCGCGTGCGGCGGAAAGACATCGATTACACGATCAATAGTCTGGATCGCGTCCGGCGTATGCAGGGTCGCCAAAACCAAATGCCCGGTTTCTGCCGCGGTCAGTGCCGTGGAAATCGTCTCCAGATCACGCATCTCGCCAACGCAGATTACGTTGGGGTCCTGGCGCAGTGAATGAACCAGGGCCGCAGCGAACGTCCTTGTGTCAGAATAGACTTCGCGCTGAATCACGATACTCTTTTTATGCTCGTGTATGTATTCAATCGGGTCTTCGATAATAACGATACGACAGGAGCGTTCGCGGTTGATAAGGTCAATCATGGAATTCATCGTGGTTGTCTTTCCCACACCGGTCGGCCCGGTTACGAGCACCAGCCCGGACCGCTTACGGCAAAATTCATTAATGATCAGCGGCAGGCCTAATTCTTCCGGCTGTTTCATGCGCAAACCCACGATGCGGAACGCCGCCTCCACATTATCCTTGGAACGGTAGATATTTACGCGAAACCGGCTTATTCCCGGAATGCTCATGGAAAAGTCCAATTCCCATTCCTGTTCAAACTTTGCCTTCTGCACTTCGTTTAAAATACTGCAAATCATCTCCTTGTTTTTCTCAGGGGTCAGCTTATCCAATTCCATTACTACCAGCTCTCCGTCTATACGCAGTGTCGGAGGCGAACCGACGACAAGATGAAGGTCCGAGGCATTACTTTCTACGGCAATTTCAAGCAGCTTCCTGATATCCATATACATAGCTCCTTTTTCTGTTGGAAAGATTTTAATATATAAACATTATTGTACCACAAGACTGACGTCTATGGCTTTAACCGAATGAGTAAGGCTGCCCGATGATATATAATCAACACCGCAGCGGGCAAACTGCGCGATATTTTCTTCTGTGATATTGCCGGATGCCTCCAGCTTTATCTTTTTATTACACGCGTCGCGCACAGCAACCGCCTTTTTCATCATTGCCGGGCTCATATTATCGAGCATAACCACATCCGGCCGCACAGCCAGTACTTTTTTAAAATCATCAAGGTTCTCCACCTCCACCTCAATCTTTATTTTTGTGTCTTTGAGCCGCTTGCGCGCCTCGCTAAGCGCGGTATCTATGGAATAATCCGGTTTGGCGCTGCGCAGCAATCCTAAATGATTGTCTTTTATCAACACCTGATCAAACAGTCCGAAACGGTGGTTTACGCCGCCGCCGGTTTTAACCGCGTACTTTTCCAGAAAGCGCATCCCGGGCGTAGTCTTGCGCGTATCAAGTATCTTGGCCTTATAAGGCCTTATCTTATCAACCATCCTGCTTGTCTTCGTGGCTATCGCGCAAAGCCTTGCCAAAAAATTCAGGGCGGTCCTTTCCGCGGTAAGGATACCGCGCGCCGGGCCGTTTACCGTACAAATCACCGTATCCTTTTTTACTTTTTGGCCGTCTTTAACACGTACCCTGACCTTAATCGACGCATCAACCTGGCGGAACACCTCAGCCACTACATCCGTACCGCAGACAACGATATCATCCTCTTTTACCACGATATCCGCTTTCAGGACGGCATCCGCGGGAATTAAAATCTCAGAGGTAATATCGCCGCTGCCGATATCCTCGGCCAGGGCGTTGGTGACGGCCATGGCCGCCTCGCCAATAATCGATTTTTTATCTTTATTTAAGGGCATTGTTTATCGCTTCCAGTTTTTCCAGTTCTTCCTGCAGCTGCCGGCGGCTCTGTTTTTCCTTTTCCACAACCTCTGGCGGCGCCTTCTTCAGGTAATTTTCATTACTCAAGAGAGAATCCTTGCGGCTGATATGCCGGCGCAATTGGCTAACCTGCTGCGCAATCTTTTCTTTTTCGCACCCGACATCCAGTCCCTCCACCGGCATAAACAGCTGGCAGCCGGCAACCACGCTGGAAGCGCAGGAAGTTTTCTTCGGCACTTCCTCACAAAACGTCAACTCACTGATATTTGCCAGGCGCTTTAAATACTCCGCGTAAACAGAGAGCGTTTCCCGTGCGGCCTTGTCTTCGGTAAAAATCTGTAACACCTTCTTTTCTTTCGGCTTTATGTTGTTCTCGCTGCGCATATTTCTTACCGCAACACACACATCGATAACCCTCTGCATATCCAGTTCCAGTTTTTCATCGATCAGGCACTCCTCTACCTGAGGCCAGGGCTGCGTCATTACCGGGCCTGCCTGCGGAGTTACCTTCTGCCAAATCTCTTCCGTAATAAACGGCGCGAACGGATGCAGCAGCAGAACCGAGCGCTCGAGGACGCTAAGGAGCACTGCCTGCGTATTGCTCTCGCCGATATTCAGTTTTGCCAATTCAATATACCAGTCGCAGAACTGGTGCCAGAAAAATTCATATAAGACACCCGCCGCCTCATTTAAACGGTAAGTCTCCAAGGCCTTGTTCAGATTTTTCAAGGTTGAATTGAACCGGCTCAAAATCCAGGCCTCGGCCAGCGCCAACTTTTCCTTTTTAAAGTCCACGCCGGAAACGGTCTTATCATCCATATTCATCAAAATAAAACGCGAGGCGTTCCAGAGCTTATTACAGAAATTGCGACCGAACTCAAACTTTTCCTTTGACAAAAACACATCCTGGCCCATAGCCGCAATCGATATCAGGCTGAAGCGCAGGGCATCCGTGCCGTATTCGGCGATGACATCCAGAGGGTCAATGCTGTTGCCCAGGGACTTGGACATTTTTTTACCTGTATCGTCACGCACTGTGCCGTGGATATATACGTCCCGGAAAGGCACATCACCCATAAATTCAAACCCGGCCATAATCATCCGCGCCACCCAGAAGAAAATAATCTCCGGCGCCGTAACCAGCACGGAAGTGGGATAAAAATAATTCAGCTCATCCTCTGCTGTTTTCTGTTTTCTGTCCTCTGTTTTCTGATTAAAAGGCCAGCCGAACGTCGCGAACGGCCACAACCAGCTGGAAAACCAGGTATCCAGCACCTGCGGGTCCTGAATCATGTAATCGCCTGATTCGCAATGCGGACAACACGGTTTTGTTTTAGAAATAATCGGCTCTATGTCCGCTAAAACCGTAATCTCATCTAAAGGAATATCGAAACGGGCAAGAGATATTTTCTCATCTTTATCAACTCTGCCCCCTTTAGGTTCAATATAAACCTTTAGCTGCGGATTGCATTGCCCGCAATACCAGGCCGGAATGCGGTGCCCCCACCAAATCTGGCGCGAAATGCACCAGTCCTGAATATTTTCCATCCAGTTCAGGTACACCTTTGTCCAGCGTTCCGGATAAAATTTTATTGTTCCCTCTTCAACCGCCTTTTTAGCCGGTATGGACAACGGCTTCATTTTCACGAACCACTGTTTCGACAGATACGGCTCGATTACCGTATGGCAGCGGTAGCAATGTCCCACGGCGTGTTTATGCGGCTCTATCTTCAGCAAAAGCCTGCGTTCTTTCAGATCTTCCAGAATCGCCTCGCGCGCCTCAAAGCGGTCGCTTCCGGCATAGTCTCCGGCATTCTCATTACAGCGTCCGTCCGGATGCAGGATATTGATAAACTGCAGATTATGACGGCGACCCATGGCATAATCATTTGGGTCATGCGCGGGCGTAACCTTTACCGCGCCGGTGCCGAATTCAGGGTCGACAAAATCGTCTTCGATAATCGGGATCTCTCTCTCCATGAGCGGCAGCAGCACCGTCCTGCCGAGAAGATGCTGATAACGACCGTCACGGGGATTCACGGCCACCGCCGTATCGCCGAGCATTGTCTCCGGCCGCGTCGTAGCCACGACCACGTATTCCGGCGAATCCTTGAGCGGGTATTTGATATGATATAAAAAACCGTCGACGTCTTTATGCGGCGCCTCTTCATCCGCGAGCGCAGTCTGGCAGCGCGGGCACCAATTAATGATATAATTACCGCGGTATATCAGTTTTTTTTCATAAAGCCGCACGAATACCTCGAGCACGGCATCGCTGTATTCCTCATCCATGGTAAAACGCGTGCGCTGCCAGTCGCAGGCGCAGCCGAGGCTGCGCAGTTGCCGGATAATCGTCGAGCCATATTCCTGCTTCCATTCCCAGACACGCTCGAGAAATTTCTCGCGGCCGAGCTTCTGGCGCGAGGTTCCCTCGCGGGCAATCTTTCTTTCCACGACATTCTGCGTAGCAATCCCCGCGTGGTCCGTGCCCGGCATCCACAATGCTTCAAACCCGTTCATCTTCTTATAGCGGATAAGAATATCCTGTATCGTATTATTCAGGGCATGCCCCATGTGCAGGATACCGGTAACGTTCGGCGGCGGGATTACGATGGAAAAAGGCGTTTTCCGCGAATCAATCCCGGCATGAAAAAGACTGTTTTCTTCCCAGGAGCGGTAATGTTTTTCTTCGATGTCCTTAAAACTGTATTTTGTCGCGAGCGGTTCCTTCATAATGCCTGTTTCTTTATTGTACGCTCCTTAAGCAATTTATATTCGATACTGTCCACCAGGGCCTGCCAGCTCGCTTCAATGATATTTTCCGAAACTCCAACGGTCCACCAGGAGCTCTTTTCATCCTGCGATTCGATAAACACGCGCACCTTAGCCGCGGTTCCGGCCTTGCTGTCAAGCACACGCACCTTGAAATCAGATAAATGCATCCTGGTAAGCTCCGGATAAAAATCCCGCAGCGCCTTGCGCAAAGCCGCGTCCAAGGCATTCACCGGGCCGTCGCCTTCGCTTGCCGTGTGTTTGCGCGCGCCGTGCACGTTTATCTTCACCGTTGCCTCGGAAATAAGCGTATTGTCCCGGCGCTTCTCCACAATCACGCGAAATCCTTCCAGCTCGAAGAACTTCTCGTATTTTTCCAGCGTCTTCCTGATTAAAAGCTCAAACGATGCCTCTGCCGCTTCAAACTGATAGCCTTCGTACTCCATTTTCTGGATGAGCTTATGCAGCCTTTTCGTATTCTTATCGTTCTTTTGCAGATCATAAGAAAGCTGTTTTGCCTTAAAAAGGATACTTGTCTTACCGGCAAGCTCTGAGGTAAGAAAGCGGCGTTTATTACCCACTGCTTCCGGCCTTACGTGCTCATAGGACATCGGATTCTTAAGCATCGCATTTATATGCACCCCGGCCTTATGCGCGAACGCCGAGCTTCCCACAAAGGGCTGATTATCCTGCTGTTTCATATTGCTGATTTCGCTCACATAGAGGGAAACCTCCGTGAGTTCTTTGAGATTGTCTTTGCCCAGGCAGTCAATTTCCAGCTTAAGCCGCAGGCAGGCAATAATCGCGCACAAATCCGCGTTGCCGCAGCGTTCACCGTAGCCGTTGATTGTCCCCTGCACCTGTGTGCACCCGGCCTGCACAGCCGCAACGCTGTTGGCAACCGCCATGGCGTTGTCATTATGCACATGGATACCGAGCTCTCCCTTGATATGCGGCCGGATTTCAGAGATAATCCGCGTCAATTCCGAGGTAAGCGTACCGCCGTTGGTATCGCACAATACAACTCCGGCCGCGCCGGCTCCCTGCGCGCTTAAAAGCGCCTTCAAGGCATAGTCCGGATTACTGCGGTACCCGTCAAAAAAATGCTCCGCGTCAAAAAACACGCTTATCTTTTTCGAAACCAGATAGGACACGGTATCCGCGATCATCTTCAGGTTCTCGTCCAGGCTTACCTTAAGCACGTCTTTTACGTGCAGGTCCCAGGCCTTGCCGAAGATGGTAACAAACTTCACGCCGCAATCCACCAAGGCCTTAATATTCGCGTCCTTGGACGCGGTTTTATCCTTACGCCGCGTACTTCCGAAAGCGGCAATCTTCGCCTTTTTCAGGCGTTCTTTACTGATTGCCTGAAAAAATTCCATATCCTTAGGATTAGACCCCGGCCATCCGCCCTCGATAAAATCCATACCCAGCTCATCCAGCTTGCGGGCAATCAGTATCTTATCGTTCACCGAATAGGAAATGCCTTCAGTCTGCGCGCCGTCACGTAATGTGGTATCATAAACCGTAACTCTCCGCATCGGAAACTCCTTTATTTTTTCTCTTTCTTATCCAGGCCGAAGGCCGTATGCAGCGCCTTCGCGGCAAGCTCCGCCTTTGCCTTGGAGATCACACAGGAAATGCTGATTTCCGAGGTTGATATCATTTCGATATTGATTTTGTTTTTTGCCAAAATATCAAACATACGCGCTGCCACGCCGGGATGGCTTTTCATGCCCACGCCGATAATAGATATCTTCGCGATATCCTCGTCAAAAATCACCTTATCCGCTTCTATATCCTGCGCGATCTTTTTTGCCGTACGCAGCGTCTTATTTAAATCGGACTTAGAAACCGTAAACGACAAATCCGTAAACCCGGTCCGGCTGACGTTCTGGATAATCATATCCACATTTATTTCCTCATCGGCAAGCACCTTAAATATACGCGCGGCAATGCCCGGCTTATCCGGCACATCGCAAATCGTCATCTTCGCCTCGTTTTTGTTAAGCGTAACCCCGGATATAACCACATCCTCCATCATCGTTTTTGCCTCCTTAGTAATAAACGTGCCCGGCTTATCGCTGAAGCTGGAACGCACATGTATCGGCACGTTAAATTTTTTCGCGAATATCACCGAGCGCGCCTGCAACACCTGACTGCCCAGGGATGCCATTTCCAGCATTTCATCATAGCTTATGAAATCAAGCTTGCGCGCGTTCGGCACGACCCGCGGGTCGGCGGTATACACGCCGTCGACGTCCGTATTCATCTCGCAGACATCCCCGCCGAGGGCCTTGCACAATGCCACAGCCGTAAGATTGGAACCCCCGCGGCCCAGGGTAGTAATATCCTGGTCCATAGTGATTCCCTGGAATCCGGCCACAATGACAATCTTGCCTTTTTCCAGCTCCTCCTCTATTTTTTTTGTATTTATATTGATAATCCGCGCCTTGGTAAACGCCGTATCCGTAATAATTCCTACCTGCGCGCCGGTAAAGGAAATCGCCTCCACGCCCAGCTTGTGAATGGCCATGGCCAGCAGCGCCACAGATACCTGCTCTCCGGTGGAAACAAGCATATCGAACTCGCGCTCCGACGGATTTTCCGTAATCTGATGCGCCAGCTCGATCAGCTTATCCGTGGTATCCCCCAAAGCGGAAACCACCACCACCACGTTATGGCCTTTTTTCTTCGTTTCCACGACGCGTTTCGCGACATTCTTTATGCGCGAAGGATCGGCGACCGAGGTCCCTCCGTATTTTTGCACAATTAATTTTTTCATGATTGAGTATTTTACCGCAAAACGGTTATAACGTCAAGGAAGAGAAATAGCATTTTTGCTCTTTTTTTTATAATTTTTTATAATTTTTCAGATAACGAAAAACTCAGTTGCCGGAAGCCGTACCGGCTTTTTCGGCGCGGGTTACGGTCAACTGTAGCGGCTCGTTAGCTGTTTTTTATTACCATAAAGATGGTTTATATATTTGTTGTCCATTTTCCAAAGTGATAGGATTAGCAAATTGATGCTTTATATATTGCTTTTTACTTATTGAAAAAGAATTTGGCGCTATTTTGAGCAACTCTTTATTTTTTCGATTAAAAGGAAAAGCAAAAACAATGTTTTTGTGAGGAAATATGGCCTTGCATTTTCGAGCAGCAGGAGACAAATCAGTATCGCCAGAAACTATCACGCATGTATCGCAATCATTTTTCAGGAATAGTTCAACAACCTTTATGGCGATTGTAACATCTGTTTCTTTTTCTTCATGTTTTAACACCATGCTTCTACATTTGTCACAAAATACAAACTTTTCTTTAAATCTTCCTAATTCTATATGAATACCTGAGGATTGCAGGCATTTAATATATTGCTTGTGCCGCGTAATTTTATTCGGAGCTTGAGAGGCCAAATAATAGGGAATTGCAGAAAAATAATAAACACTATGAAATTGTGCATCCTTTCCGAATAAATAAATATATGATTTACATAACGATGCGATATCTAGCCATTTTGTGCGATAGCCCGTATAACGTTCTAAGTCTCGTATAGAATGATAGATATTAAAACCATCAATTAAGAAAGCAACTTTATTCACTTTAAAATTCCTTTTCCAAATATAAAAAAACCTCTGGATCGTAACCCAGAGGTGGCCAGTGAGGTTATCCCACTGGGGATGACTCTATTATAAATATAGACCATTTTAACAATTTTGTCAAGATTATAATGATTTTTATAATTTTTTATAATTTTTCAGATAACAAAAAACTCAGTTGCCGGAAGCCGAGCCGGCTTTTTCGGCGCGGGTTACGGTCAACTGTAGCGGGTTATAAATTATTTTGGGTTGATGATTTATCCGGTTTTAAACATGTATTTATTAACGGGCGGCCACAGGGAGCCGCCCCTACAGGTTCTTTGATTATAATGATTGCATGAATATGATTGGGCATGACAATATAATCATCGATCGATATGTTTGGATAATATTCTGGTAATGTTCTCAATACCTGATCAATCATTTCACCGGCATTGTTTAAATGTATTTGATTATCAATTATATTTCCAAAAATCCGTTCGCGATCATAGGCACATATCGTCACATAATAATATCCAGGTTTTGAATAATCGTAATTATTTAATCTTGTTGATTTTCTTTTCGGATATTTATTCATTATTTTTATACCATAACTATGTTAGTACCAGAAATAATTCTATGATAATTTTATATAGACCCATAAAAATTATATATAATAAAGATTTTATTCTGTTCATGATGTACATGAGATATGCCGTAGTTATGGCATCATTATATCCTCTACTCCCCTTGTTTTTCAACTATTTTTGCTCTTTTTTTTGCAGCCTCTGACCTGCAACTTGCGGTATAGCTTGCAGCCTTGGCTTGTGGCTTACAGCTGGAAGACGGGAGAAAAGGTGAACGGTGACGAAGCCCGTATCGTTAGAAAAAGGCAACGTTTAAAAGGCAATAAAAGCCGTAACCGAAAACCGTAAACCGAAACGGGCATCGTAACCTTAACCGAAAAACGTGTAATATGTGTAACTATTAGTAACGGATAGTAACTATTTGTAACTGCTAGTAACCGAAAAAAGTGTCAACTATTGCAGGATAAGACATTCGTGCCTACTGCTTACTCCTTACTGCCTACTATTTCTTCAACAAGCGGCTTGCAGCTTAAGTCTTACGGCTGTTTAAACATCCACCGGCGCATAAAGCTGAAGAGAAGGAACCGCGGAGAAGGCGCGGTCATTGCTGGCAAGTTTCTCCGTATTGGCAATCTGCATATAAACGGGAATAAACGAGTCGTTCGTAAGAAGTCCGCATTCCGTCCGGTAAATCTGACTTGAGAGGATAATATCCTCCGGGGGAGAGATCACCTTAATCCCCCAAGTAGCAATATTCATCACCTGTGCAGAGTATTCGAAAAGTTTTTCGATGACTGCCGGTTTCTTTTGTAACTGTACGGCAGGCTTGGATGTTTGTATATACCCGTTTTTTATTGCCTCCGCGATCATCAAACGATGGCAAACCTCGGCAAGTATAGTTACTCCGGTAATGCCGTATAACTCTTTAGCTTCGCATCTTTTCAAAAAATCACGGCAATCTTTAGAAACACCGGTAAAATGATAGAGAAAAATATTAGCGTCGATAAAAACAATCTCGTCCTTTTTTAAATCACTCAGCTTCATACAAATCCTCTCGAGCGATTTTTTCCACAACTTTACGGGATAATTTCATGCTGCCGAAACTCATATCAACGGCAGAAAACTTCCGTTTAACACCGCTCTGCCTCATGAGATAATCCGAAATGGCTTTTTCAAAAATGTGATTTAAAGTAGTCTGCTCTGATAACGCCTGTTTCTTGGCCTTTCTCAACAACTCTTCGTTTAAAATTGTACCAACTTTTTTCTGCATCATTCACCGCCTCTGTTACAAAGATATCACATTAAATATAGATTGTCAAGATAATATTCTATTTTTCTAGAAATTAAGAACTATAACAAGCCGGTAGTGGAAATATTGGAATCTACCCGAATGAAAAATTATCCATAATGCGTGGCGGCGAGGCTGGCTAAGAGTACAGAGTCTCATAACTGATTTGTCAATAGTTTAGAACGCGACCCACGACCTCAACACGCAACATAAAAATCAGGTATTTTATGGAGCGGTTTTACCGCGGAATAAAATTACCTGGATGCCTTGTTAAATGTTTTTTTATCAGCTAATGCTTTTTTTTATATAGGGTTTAATCTTTGGGCTTATTTTAATAGCATTAATTATTTTTGTTTTAAGATCCCGATTATTAACAAACCCCATTAAATATACTTTTTGCATTTTCAATATCCTTAGCACTAAAGCCAAAAGGATCGTTAGGGATTATTGAGATTAATTCTTCTGTCTGAATTCGTTCTCGTCGAGTCTCTTTGTTTTCGAATAATTCTTCATATTGTGTCCATTCAGGATATTTATGGGAAAAATCTCTAATCTTCCATGTGCTCATCGAGCTGAAATGTTTGATTGTCATGTCTAAAGCTTCAATGTCTGTTTCAGATAGGAAGTTAAATTCTGGAGAAACTTCTATATCGTTGGCTTGAAACTTATTTCTTTTTACTTTAGAAAAGAATTTTTCTGCATATTTAAGTTCATTTTTTGATATTGAAAGAATAGAATCGTATTCTAATACATCTTTAATGTTTGAACCTACTGGCCCATGGTCCATAGCCCAATATTCATCATTAGTGATAGTTCTCCCATATTTTATTAAATGGAATTTATCAGCAAAGTAAAGTAATTTGACCAACTTTAGCTTATCAGTTGGCCCAATACGCTTTAACAGATAATAAATAGATTCAATTATTGTTCCTGCTTCTACCATAATTAGTTTTTCCTATTTGCTATAATTATACCAGAAAAATGGTATTTTGTACAATTATTTTTCATTGCCCTTTAACGCCTGTAGGTCTTATCGAAGTAAAAAGTAATCGCAACCTCTTGATTATATCTTTATTATTTCTTTGTTCTATCGTTTGGGGGGAATTATGTCTTTATACTCAATCTGTTTACGTCCTTCTGCAGCTCAACCGGCACCACCTTTATTACTTTTGGCCCCATTACTTTTATCGCCTACATTTTGTAAAAAAGCTAAAAAATAATAACTATATCTATATACGATTATATACAGTTATTTACAGTATGTCAAATCGAGTGGAAGGTGGAATTGCTCCCGCTGTCTTCTCACACCACCGTACGTGCCGTTGTCATACGTTTTGTAAGACGCTCCTTTGTTAGCCAAAACGTCAGAATAACACGGTATTGAATTGAAATCGATTAAAAGGTTTTGCGTTATTAGCATAATGAAATCAGTTAGTTACGTAAATTAGTTTAAAAACGTTGGGACACTACTGATATGTTTTATATGCCGATGTGATTGGAATGTTTTGTTCCATTGTTGTGAATTTATCTTTTTATATGCTTAACGCTCGCCATAACCGGCATGCAAAAGCAGAGCGAAACAGCGCTTTTGCACGTCCGAGTTGATGGCGTTGTTATGCCTTTTAGCCACCTGGTCCGAGCGCCATATCATAAATGCGACCACTTTGGAGGCCCGCAAAAGGTTGCGGCACTGCTTGTTGCAATGTGGTTTGGTTATTAGCTTCGAATGCTTGAATATCTCGTGATGCTGTGCAGAGAGCATTAATCCATTGATTGGCACTGGCAACATTCCCTAGCCCTAAATGCCCTCGAACCTTGGAGTCGAAGGCTGGTCCTACACGGCCATCAGTTAACAAAAGGACAGCTTTGGAAATGCCTACGACTCCAGCAAGTCCATTTCGCGTGCGACCATGGTACGAAAGGTTTTGGAAAATACCCCAAAGCTGGACAAGCGAGTTGCAATTTTGCGGCGTAAACGAGGCATTGTCTCGAATGTCGAAGTTTTGCAGTATCTGCAAATACTGAGCAGCTTGGGTTATAAGGTCTTCGAGATATGGTGCGGCATGCTGTTGTTCAGCTTGTATTCGCCTCATTCTGTTGGGACGACAAGCCTGCCACCTCCGCAAAACAATCCCAAGCTGTGCAGCCCGAACATTCGGTTGAGTGTTTAGCCAACCATTCCAATCGTTCACATATCGCTGATCGAAACGATTAATTCTCTCTTGAAATTCCACAATGCTTAAGTTGGCAATTCCCGGCATCAGCGTTCATTCCTTACGGCATAACTATGTTAGTACCAGAAATATTTCCATGATAATTTTATATAAGCTAACCCTTTGTTTTTCAATTAATTTCTGTTCTAGTTTTTTTGCAGCCTGTAGCTTGTGGCCTGTGATTTCGCGTCTTTCGGCCACGGCTTTTTGGGTTCATTCTTAATGTAAAAACAACTATCTGCGAATATCAGCGAAAATCTGTGTCTAAATAACTTTCCTATAAATTTTATTCTCACACAGAGCCGCCCGCCTAGCCATCTTTAGATATGCTTCTCTGTGGCGGCGAGGCTGGCAAAGATCACAAAGTCTTTTATTTTTCGCGCAAATAAATCAACTTTTTATCTTCCTTCTCCGTGTCTGTTTCCTGTGATTATCATAACTGATTTGTCAATAGTTTAGACCCGACTCCGCGACCTCACTGAAATGATTGTTATTGCCCATGTTTTGCTATTAGCGCTGTTACTTGCCATTCTGTTAATGACATTCTGCAAAATGTTGATATGAGTCTGGATTGCTGAACTTTCCTTCAAATCGCTATTCATATATATCCTCCTTAAAACGCTATCAATTTATCCCCGAGCAAATGCTTCAAATTCCATTTCATCGTCGTATCAAGTGCACGCTCAAGGCAGATAAATATTTTCTCTTTGTATTGTTCAAGTTCTTTCAGTGTTTCTTTAGAAAGATTCATATCCATACAGATAAGGCATTCTTTGAAGTCGTCTTTAATCTGAAAAACTTTGTTTTTGGAAAAACCATCCGCTTTTTCTTTTGAATAATTGAGCATAAATCCGTTTTTCAGAAGCACTTCATCAAAAATGTTTTTTTCATCTATCATTGCCAGATACATTGTTTCTTTTTCGTCTATGTATTTATTGAGCAACGCCAGGTTTTCTTCTTCTGTTTTTGCAGGGTCAGGGGCAAAATCTATACGGGGAAAGTTTGATTTAGCGAGTTTGTAAACCTTGAAACCGGTTTTAAATGGCTTTTTGTCGGTAACCAGTAAAGAAAGCTGCTTTTCCGCTTCTTCTTTTTCGATTTTCCGGATTACTCGTTTGTTTCTTTCGATTGTGATGTCGGATATTTTATTGTATCCGGCTTTTTGAGACGCGCTATTTTCTTTTGTTAATTCTGGTATTTGAATTACCATAAATTTTCTATTTTGATTATCTTGTTTATTTTGTTCTATTACTGCGTGAGCCGTAGTTCCTGACCCAGCAAAAAAATCAGCAACAATATCATTACCAATAGTGTTATTTTTTAAAAAAAATTGTATTAACTGATATGGTTTTGGATTATCAAAAATATCCTTAATATTAAATAAACTAGTTAACGCATTAGTTCCATCAGCTGTTGTCGTTTCATCAAAAAGAATGCTTCTATCTTTTATTACTTTTACATCGTTTTCATCATAATAAATCTTTTCATAAGGAATACAATTACCATTTTTTACTTCCCAATGCACCAGATCATTTTCGAATAGGTGATTCATTCTTGCTTTGCCTATTCTCCATCTGCCTGGATTCCCGTCAGGCGCAACTGGTAAGACATTTTTCCCATCAAGGTTTTTAATGGGAAAGTGCATTGTTGGTCTATCCTCTTTTCTCGCTCCAGTCCCCCATTTTGATAATTTTACAGCCTTAAATTTCCCATTTTCATCTTCTTTATTAAAACTTGTTTCTGCGTTTGTGATTTCTTCATCTTTCCAAACAAAGGTATCATTTTTTTTATATACAACGATATATTCATGCTCAGTGACGAAATAGTCATCTGTTT
>JAHIOQ010000013.1 GCA_018895275.1 Candidatus Omnitrophota bacterium | reverse complement strand
TCGATACGGGAAGACGTGCGCTGGCTGGGATTTGACTGGCAGGAGCGCGAGTTCTATGCCTCGGATTATTTTGAGCAGTTATATGATTACGCGGTTGATTTAATCAAAAAGGGCAAGGCCTATGTATGCGATTTGACTCCGGAGCAGATGAGGGAATACCGCGGTAGACTTACGGAACCGGGAAAGAACAGCCCGTATCGCGAACGTTCGGCAGAAGAAAATCGTGACTTGTTCCGGCGTATGAGAGGGGGCGAGTTTCCCGACGGCGCGCGCGTGCTCAGGGCAAAGATTGATATGGCCGCTTCAAATTTTAATATGCGCGACCCGGTTATGTACCGGATCATGCGCGCAACACATCACCGCACGCATGATAAGTGGTGTATCTACCCGATGTATGATTTCGCGCATGGCTTTTGCGATTCGATCGAGAAGATTACGCATTCGATTTGCACCCTGGAATTTGAAAACCACCGGCCTTTGTACGATTGGTTTATTGAAGCGCTGGGCGAGTATCATCCGCGTCAGATTGAATTCGCGCGTCTCAATCTGACGTTTACAGTGCTCAGTAAACGCAAATTATTACGTCTGGTACAGGAAAAACATGTCAGCGGCTGGGATGACCCGCGCATGCCTACGCTTTCCGGCCTGCGCAGAAGAGGTTATACCTGCGAGGCAATCCGTAAATTTTGCGAACGCATCGGCGTAGCAAAGTTTAACAGCGTAATTGATATTAACGTGCTGGAAAACTGCCTTAGGGAAGACCTGAATAAGCGGGCGCAGAGGGTTATGGCGGTATTACGGCCTTTAAAGGTGGTTATTGATAATTATCCGCCGGAGAAGACGGACGAATTAGACGCGATAAATAATCCCGAGGATTCTTCCATGGGGACGCGCAAGGTGCCTTTTTCCCGCGTATTGTATATAGAACAGGACGATTTTCGCGAGGACCCGCCGAAGAAATATTTCCGGCTGGCGCCGGGGCGGGAGGTGCGGTTGCGGTATGCCTATTTTATTACGTGTAATAGTGTGGTAAAGGATGAGAAGACAGGCGAGATTATCGAATTGCATTGTACTTATGACCCGGCAACGCAAGGAGGCGACGCGCCCGACGGGCGAAAGGTAAAGGCAACAATACACTGGGTCAGCGCGGAGCATGCCTTTAATGCGCCGGTGCGCTTATACAGCCATTTATTTAATAGGGAGAATTCCGAAGAAACGCAGGATGGTAAGGATTTTATCTCAAACCTGAATCCGGCGTCGCTGGAGATACTTAATTCCTGCAAGCTTGAGCCGGTTTTAAGGTCGGCAAAGCCCGGCACGGTCTATCAGTTTGAACGCCAGGGTTACTTTTGTGTTGACACAGTGGATTTTTCGGAAGGGAATCCGGTATTTAACCGGACGGTGTCTTTGCGTGATACCTGGGCAAAGATAGAGAAATCACAGGCAAAATAATATGCGAGGAGAGGATAAAGGGGTATGGCTGCAGAAAAGAGAAAAATACTGGTTGTTGACAATGATGAAGATTTTTTGCGGATTGTCAAACTGAACCTGGAAGAAACCGGCAGGTATGAAGTAAGAACGGAAAGCTGTGGTACCTATTGCATGGCGGATATTCTTGTTTTTCAACCCGATCTTATTTTTCTCGATGTGGTTATGGATGATGTCGGAGGACCGGAAAATGCTTCAAATGTCTGCAGGCATTATTTCACTAAAAATAAAGCCTTTTGATAACAAAGAAGCTTTCCGCAGGCAATAACAATGAAGAGAAACGGCAGCAGCGGCGGTGCGCCTGCCGAATGCGGGAGCGACAATCTGCGGCCGGCTGAAGACAACTCCCATGATAAGAAAGGCCATATAGCATAAGAAAAAGCAGTTGTATAGAAAATATTTTTGACATTTACTACGGTAGAGGGGACGGTCGGGTTAAAGCAGTGGTTAGCGTCCCTGGAAGAACCTGGTTTGGTTGCGACCTTCCATTTTGGCCTGTCTTAAAGCTAAGGTTGCCTGTGCCACCAGGTCGGTCATGTCTTTTACGTCATTACTGAAATAGCTGATGCCGCAGCTGACCGTCAGGTCGACGGTACATTCCGTACGGATCGCGTCGGATAATGCCATGAACTGGCGTACGCGTTCGGCCACGCTAAAGGCGTCGCGCAGGTTTGTTTCCGGAAGCAGCACCCCGAACTCATCTTCCTTATAACGGCAGACCTCATCGGCACTGCGGATATTTTGACGCACAAGATCTGCGATTTTTCGCAGGACGCGGTTTCCGGTTTGATAGCCGAAGGTGGTGTTTATAGTTTTAAAATTATCTACATCGACGATCATGCAGCTCAGGTCACGTTTGTAGCGCCGGCTGCGTATACATTCATCATGTATACGGTGTTGAAAGTACTGTGAACTGTAAACATTAGTGATGGAATCGACCAGCGATGAATTTATAGCCGTATCTATTTTGCTTTTTGTTTTCAACAGGTTTTTGATTCTTATCAGCAACTCGCGTTCATCGGCGCTTTTAGAGAGGAAATCCGAAGCGCCCATTTCCAGTCCCAATAATTTATCGTCAGTGGTTCTGATCGCGCTGTAAAAAAGTATCGGCAGCGTCAGAAACCGGTCGTTTGCCCTGATGCGCTTGCATACCTCAAAACCGTCAATATCGGGAAGAAGGATGTCCAGGATCACCATATCCGGGGTATCTTTTTCCAGAAGCGATAGCGCGCTGTTTCCGTTTTCCGCGTAGGAAACCTCATAATTTACGTTTTCCAATACCTTTTTAAGGTAGAGGACATCCGTGATCGTATCATCGACTACAAGTATTCTGTTTTTCATCGCAACTTTCCGAGGAATGTTAGCATAGTCCTCAATACCTATTTTTGATACCCTACTCTTTAAGTATACCATAAAACAGCGCGTTATTCAAATGGGACACGGGCGAGTCTTCCAATCCAGACACTGTACGGCCTAAAAAAAGCATCCCGTGGACCGTTGATGGTTTTTCTTCTTGCACAAACATATTTTTGCAAACCATCAGCTTTGGGATGCGGATCACTCTGTCTCAAGACCACGAATGAGTAAGCTA
>JAHIOQ010000012.1 GCA_018895275.1 Candidatus Omnitrophota bacterium | reverse complement strand
TCTATCGAAATATTTTTCTGTTAGAATTTGAAAATATGGCATCTGGGGATGAGGCTTTCAATTGCCGAATGGTAGGGATATTTAAAGGCAATTTTCTCTACCTATCAATACTTCAATCTCCGTCCCTCTCTTCTCCATTGACTATTAACGTAACAGTTCAGCTCTGGGAAGAACTCTCTATAATACTTCAACTATTCCGCCGAAGAAAAAGCAAACGGCACTGCCTGTGCGTACACGCAGACAGGCGGCGCTAAAATGCTTTAATTGATCGCGTTCATTTTGAGCGCATTTTTTTCTTGACATTTTCCGAGCAATATTATAATATGTCGGGTATGAAGTTGATGGCATCCATACAGATAAAAGCACTAGTTAAAGAGCGTGACGCGTTGGCAGAAAAGTTATGTGGATTCAAGCATATTCTGCGCGGCACAATCCTCAAGCGCGGTAATATCTGCGGTAAAGCGGGATGCAGATGCAAACGAAAGGATAACCCTATTCTTCATGGGCCATACCAGTATCTATCTCACCGATCGACAAAATCTATTAACATGATATTTCTGAACAAGAAAAAGCTTCCTTACGCCGTAAGAGGAATAAAGGAATACAATGAGTCAATAAGCATTATCTACCGAATAGCGGAAATAAATTTTAAGATATTAAGATATTATTACGCGGGGCTTGCTGATGAATAGAAAAGCATTAGAACAGATAGTATTACAGCTGCGGGATGAAAACGAAAAACTTAAAGAGGAAAACGCCTATTTGAAATTCGAACTGGAAGAGATCAGATCAAAGCGTTATAAATCCGGCAAAAAGAAACCGCCCGACGATCCCCAAATGCCAGCTTCTTTGCCGAAAAAGAAAGGCGGCCTTTTCGGGCATATCGGCTGGTTTAGAAAGAAACCGGATAAGATAGACCGGGTTGAAGAGGTGCGAATGAGTTGTTGCCCGAAATGCGGCGGTTGTGATTTAACGGAATGCAAGAGCATGGATGAACACATCCAGGAAGATATTGTTTTGCCGAAAGTGGAAGCAGTTTTATACCGGCGCCACGAATATTATTGCAAGAATTGCAAACGAAAAGTGGTGGCGCCTTTGGGCAAAAATGAATTACCGAATAGTTACATAGGGCCCAAGGCCAAAGCGTTGGCGGCTTTTTTACGTTACGGAATAAAGATTTCAGAACGGGATGTCCGGGAGCTGTTTGAGAAGGCATTTAATCTGAAGATTGTCGCGTCATCGATCGCCGGTTTCAGGTATCAGTTAAAACGGGCCGGTTCTCCTTTATACCAAGTGCTTATCGAGTCATTGAAGAAGGGGTTCTTTATCCATGCCGATGAAACCGGATGGAAAGTAGATGGCGAGAGCCGTTGGCTGTGGAAATTTTCGAATAAGAATGTATGTGTTAGTCATATCGACCAATCGCGCGGCCAGAAAGTTGTGCGAGATATCCTTGGTGATAAATATGATGGAATTTTAATATCGGATTTTCTATCGGCGTACAATAAGATCATAACGAAGGCCAAACAGCGTTGCCTTGCGCATATTTTACGAGACTTAAAGAAAGTCGAAGCATATTGGCACGACGACGCGGAAGTTTTAAGTTACGTTACGAGGCTAAAAGCAATACTCCAGGATGCGATTACGCTGCATAAGGAGTATAAAGATAAAAACTGGGATGATGTTTATTGTGCCCGAAGGGAAGCGCTTAACAACGCTCTTAAAGATTTTGGATTTCCTAACCCCAATAAAAGGATACTCAAGCGTTTTGCCAAACGGCTTGAACGGCACAAAGGGGAGATTTTTACTTTTTTATATGCACGAGGAATTGATCATCACAATAATCACGCGGAGCAACAGATAAGGCCGGATGTGATATTCCGCAAGATTACTTTTGGAAACCGTTCCGATGAGGGCGCTAAATATCACAACGTGATTACAAGTATTTTACAAACCGCCAAACTCAATGGGATTGATGCCATACGTACGTTTGAAGATATACTTCTGAGAAAAAAGCAATATCTCCTGCGCTCCGCCATCTCTCCACCGCTTTAGATAGATTCCAGGCCTCAAATTAAGCAACATCCGTCTCACGGGAAGCGGCTGGATAAGACTCTATTCTTCCCAGAGCTGAACTATTACCTATTAACTCAATAGGTGACCCCTTCTGTTTTTGCTTCGTGGCACACGTTCAGTGCGTAACAGGAACTACATCACTTCCGACCACTAACTCCAACATAAAGTTTTATGGAATTTTCAAATTGCCGCAAATATTCATCTGGTTCAATAACGGTTAGCTCCAAACTAATATCCTTTTTATATTTCCCTTTTAGTGGAATTTCAAAATTAATAAACTCTATTTCACGATAATAATTCATATCTCCTTTAACATAAAATCCTGAGACATGATTTTCTATAGTTTCTGTAAAAATTTTTTTATTCTTCCAATAAAAATTTGCTTGTATCAATCCCATGAATCTATATTTCCCTCCTTTTTTGCCCCATCCTGATGGAATTTTTTCATTTTCACAAATGAATCCTACCGCGTATATATCAGAATATTTAGGAGAAAGCTTATAAGTTTTAGAAAAACCCTTTTTCCAAAAAAGAAATTTATCTTTTAGTATTGGTTCAAATAAATCAGCTGGCATTGTCATTATATGAAACGTTCTTTTTATCCCTACAGGAATCAAATTCGATTTCGCAAAAACTAAAAAAACAACCATTAAAACAGCAGCTATTACAAAAACCATAAGTATTTTATTCATCTCTTTTAACATCCCCCTTTTTCCCTACTATTTTTCAGTCGCATATATTCATTTCTTAGTTTCTCAGCCCAATCTTGACAATTATTAAAAAGAAAATTATAATCACCATCATCCGTTAATCGGTCCAAAGCTTCTCGCATAAAATCATCATCATAATGCTTATCATCAAAAATATAATCATTACTATCCTCATTGTCAAAACGCCCCTTAGTACCAAAACCAATGTTTCCGCCAATATCATCCTCAAAAAATCCATGCTCATGAGAATACTCAAAATTAGCCTTATCTAAAATACCACTGCCACTTGATATACCATTTATCCATTTTTTACCTTTTAATCTGCGTCTACCAAATTTAAAAAGCCCCCACGGATCAACAAAATTAATCGGATCATTCCCCACGTACAAATACAAATTCGGCCCGTCAACCATGCCCAATGGATCAGGGGTGATGAAGCGGCCGATTAATGGGTCGTAATATCTCGCCCCAAAATACACCAGGCCTGTATTTTCGGTTTCCTTGCTCTTGTATTTATACTCATTTTCCAAAGAACCGCTCTGCGAAATTATGTTTCCGAAAGAGTCGTAATCATAACTCTGAATGACATTGCCGCTTGAATCCGTAACCAGCGTTACATTACCCAGATGGCTGCAATGGTAATATATCGTATTCGTTCCGTCCGTACTGCTGACTAAGCCGCCGATTCCTCCCGGTGCAAAAGGTATCTTCGTATACGCGACTATTGTTAAGCCGGAGGCATCTTTTTCTACTACCGGCACCATGCCATCATAGATATATTTTACCACTGTACCGTTATTATCTACAGATATTCTTATGCCGTCTCCGCTGTAAGCGTATGCCGCCTGAAGCATGCCTGTGCCCGTTAGGGTAGGGCTTGCAACCTGTAGCAATCTATTTTCGTAATCGTAAGAATAAGTTTTTGTTCCGCTGATGCTGCTCGTTTCGCCGGTCAAATTCCCGTTATTATCATACTGGTAACTAATACTCTCTGAAGACGATGTCCTGGAAGTAATCTGGTTCCAGTCGTTCGGAACATAGGTAATATTCTCTCCGTCCCTGTTTTCTTCGATGCGGTTGCCTGCCGCATCATACACATAATCGCGGTAGTAAATCGTAGCGTTACTCGCGTCTTTTTTGTCTTCATGCAAAAGCTGTCCGGCATCGTCGTAAACATAGTAATAGGTGTTATTGTCTTTGTCCGTTACCTTTTCCAGCTGATTAAGTGAGTTATATTCATAAGCGTAACTGGACAGTGTCTGCTGGCTGGAATTTCTTACGGTTAAGTTTTTGACATTGTCATTGTCAAAATAGTTCCATTCGGTTTTTGTCCCGTTGGCATATTCCATGCTTTTACATCTGTTGGCCGTGTCATAGATGAATGTCGTTGTCTGTACTTGCGGATTGGTTATGGTATGTAAGAGGTTATTGTCATAATAGGTATAATTGTAAGTACCTTCTCCGGAAATCGTCATGGTTAAACGGTTGCCGACATGGTCATAGGTGTAACTTACGGTGTCATTCGCCTCCGGGCCGTCTGCCTGTGTCAGCCAGCCGAGTTCATTATAACCGTATGTAGTAATGCCCCGCGAATCGGTCATCCGGTATACTTTACCGTACTCGTTGTATTGGTATTCAACGCTGGAAGTATCCGGATAGGTTATCTTCTTCAGCCTGCCGGCTAAATTATATTCGTAGGTTATGGCCTGCTGTTTTTTATCGGTTTTGCTTTTCAGCTTAGCGTTTTTATAATAAGTATATTGTCCGGCTCTATTTAAAGGGTCGGTTTGCTGAACGCAGAGGTTGACAGTAGGGTCATAGGCGTACGCCGTAATCTTTCCCCGCGGGTCTTCGACCGATAATAGATTGTTAAGATTATTATCGTCATCATATGCAAACTTCGTTGCATCGCCCAGTCCGTTTTTAACCTCCTTTACCCGGTACCAGCGGTCGTATAGGTTGGCTCGAACAATCAAAGGCGTGGCATCATCTTTATATTTTCTCATCTGCGTGTATTCGTCGCTGTACAAAATAGGTTCTGCTCCCGCGTAGTTATACTCCGTTATCTCACCTTCCGGGTCAATGATTCTTGTAACGCGGTTATAGTGGTCACTATAACTCATCTGGGTAATTAAGTCTCTTTCATCCACTGTCCGAATTATCCGTGTGCAATTGCCAAAAGAATCATGCCTATATTGCGTGATATTACCCTCGGCGTCGGTTACTTCTATTGGATTATTAAGCCCGTCATACTTATAAGTAGTAATGTGGCCGTTCGCGTCGCGAAATACGGTAAGGTTATCGTTGTTGTCATAGCTATACTCTTCATAACTTGTGTCCGGATATGTCTTTTTCTTTAAGCGGCTGCGTCCGTCATATTCATAGGTTGTAACCGGGCCTTCGCCATAACGGCTGCTGGTCATGTTATTGGCCGAGTCAAAGGTATATTGCACATAATTACCTTCTCCGTCCGTAATTTTAACCGGATTAGCGTAATCGTCGTATTCATAGCTGACCGCAATCCCTTCCGGATCCGTAACCTTGGTTAAATTTCCATATATGTCGTATTCATAAGCGGTAACCGCCCGCGTGCCTTCGGGGCCGGGCGCATTCTTCGTGAGTAAGTTTCCCCGTGTATCATAATAATAAAACGTCTCTCTTCCCGCCACATCGGTTATTTTTTGCACACGGTGAAATTCTGGATGATAGGCCATGGTTGCGTATATCTTTCCCGTTTCACTGCTTATTTTCAGGCAGTTGCCGTATTTATCATTTGTCCATTTCGTCGTATTTCCGTTTATATCTACTATGCTATCACGCATATACTTATCATCAAAGGT
>JAHIOQ010000011.1 GCA_018895275.1 Candidatus Omnitrophota bacterium | reverse complement strand
TGGGTTATATATCTCACCGTATTATACCACAAAAAAATAGAACGCGAAATGTTTTTTTTCCGCGTTTTACCGCCTTTTTTAAATTTTCGCCGATTCCATGCCTTAAAATAAGCGCGAAAAATTACCGGTTCTTAATTCCTGCGGGCGAGTGTGAGAGATTATTGTTTGTAGGCCGTTTGTTTCTGTAGTAAAATAGATAACAACCAAGGAAAATGAAACTTTTTTACGGTTGACGCATCTTAACAAAAAAGGAGGTGAAGCAAATGAACATTATAGTAAAATTTATGCTTCGTCCAGTGACGCATTGTAAAGAAGGTTGCTGTATAAAGTCCCGGGTAAGACGCTAAACTGCCCATTTGTACTTAATAACAATGTAATACGGCTGTTACCTGTGGCGCGCTATTTATTACAGCCTTCATGCGCAGGTTGGATAGCTATGCATGAAGAGTTTTTATTATTCTGCCAAGATGAACGGAGGTTACCGATGAAAAGAAAATATGTAGCTGCTGTGGTGTTGGGAATTATTGCTGTTGGCATGATGTTCAGCGTTAACGGGTATGCTTACGGCGGCAAACGGCACTCGAAAAACGCGCATGATTTTAATAAAAGTATTTCCGGAAGTATCTGCCGGATCCTGATGTGTGAAGATATTCTTAACCTTACGGCGGAACAGAAGGATGCTCTCAAGGATCTGCAATACAAGATGAAAAGAGAAAAGATCAGCCGGAAAGCGGATATTGATTTGGTTGCATTGGATATTATGAACGCGATGCAAAAAGAAGTGATAGATACGAAAGCGATTAATAAGCTTATCGACCGCAAATATGATTATAAAAAAGAAATAATGAAATCCAAGGTGGAGGCATATGCGAAAATTCAAGGTATCCTGACGCCGGAGCAGAAGGCGGTTTTGAATGACATGAAGGGGAAATGCGGGATGCAGCGGAAAATGATGCGGCCTTCGTCTCGGCAATGCCCATTGATAGAGAAAGGAGCAGGAGCAACGGGCATGTGATATTAATTCAAGTAGAGAGCAGATAAACCCTAAATCCTAAACTCGAAACTCTAAATAAATCCAAAACTCAAATGCCTTAAACTCAAAAAATCATTTTGGATTTTTAGTTTTAGGTTTTGAGTTTATTTAGGATTTAGTGTTTAGTATTTAGGATTTGATAAAAAAAGCGTCAACTATTTCAGGACAAGACGGTTGTCTTAACAGCTTAGAATATCTCTTGCTGTTTTTCCCATATAAGGAGGAGTATGCGCGGCTGTAAAAATAAAAGGAAAGATGTCTTTCTTCAGTTGAAAAGATCTATTTCCGCTATGACGGTTTGTGTGTTTCTTTTGTCCGGTTGCGCGACGGTACCGATAACCGGCAGGAAGCAGATCAGTTTTATTCCTTCTGCGGACCTGCTTGCTTTGAGCATAGACAACTATCGGCAACTGCTGGCTAAGTCAATACTTTCTCCTGATGCGAAAACAGTGCGGCAGGTAAGAACCGTAGGCGGCCGTATTGCGCGTGCGGCCGAAGACTTCCTGCGCGAAAACGGCATGGCCAGGGAGCTTGGGTATTACGCCTGGGAATTTAATCTTATCAAAGATGACAAGACCGTAAACGCCTTTTGTATGCCGGGAGGAAAAGTAGCCGTGTATACGGGGATTCTCATTTACACCGAAAATGAAAACGGCTTGGCTGTGGTTATTGCGCATGAAGTAGCGCATGCGATAGCCAATCACGGCGCGGAGAGAATGAGCCAGATGCTGCTGGCGCAGTTCGGCACGGCAGCGCTGGCTGAAGCGCTGAAGGCAAAGGATGAGAAGACGCAGCAGTATCTTTTGCTGGCCTTTGGTATCGGCACAAACGTAGGTATTGTTCTGCCGTACAGCCGGTTGCACGAAAAAGAGGCGGACCATATCGGGCTTATACTTATGGCCAGGGCAGGATATAATCCGGAAACCGCGGTTGCCTTCTGGCATAGGATGAATGAACATGCCGAGGCAAGGCCGCCGGAATTTCTTTCTACACATCCTGCCCCGGAAACGCGGATTCAGGCGATCCGCGCGGCACTGCCGGAGGCGATGCGCTATTATAAACCGGCTGGAGACTAAAATCGGTCAGCAATTAGATAGAATTATTCCAACCTCAACACTTAATATTTAATTCATATATTCCGGTTCAACAGTGTGAGAAATTCCGCGCGTGTTGCCGGCTGCTCGAGAAACGAGCCGAGCACGGAAGAGGTAGTCATGATTGAATTTTGCTTTTCCACGCCGCGCATCATTTTACAAAGGTGGCGGCATTCGATAACCACGCCTACGCCTTCGGCGTTAATTGCGCCCATTATTTCCTGTGCCAATTGGGAAGTAAGCCGTTCTTGTATTTGCAGCCTGCGCGAAAATACGTTTACCAGCCGGCAGATTTTACTCACGCCGAGGACTTTTTTAGTCGGTATGTAGCCGATGTGGCAGCGCCCGAAGAACGGCAGGAGGTGATGTTCGCATAAGCTGTATATTTCGATATCGCGGACAATAATCATGTTATTCGCTTCGGCCTTGAACACTGCATTGTTTATGATACTGCGTGGTTTTTCATTATAGCCCTGGGTTAGAAATTGCAGGGACCGGAGGACGCGTTCCGGGGTTTTTTTCAGGCCTTCGCGGTCAGGGTTTTCGCCGATCTCGATAAGCAGTTGCCGTATAAGTTTTTTCACCTTATTGTTGTTCATGATATAGCCCTCCTTAATGAGCCCATCACTTAGAGAGCGCAGCGAACTAAGTGATTTGGGCGAATTAATGTCCGAGCTGCGGAGGGAAAATATCGCTAGATATTTTCCCGACATCCTGCAGCCGGACGAAATGAGCAGATAATTTATGGAGGCTACTGCCGACATAAATTATATCTGCGAATTAATGCCTGAGGTGCTGCGGGGTAAATATCAAAGAGATTTACCCCGTAAGCTTGCACCCAGGCTTCAATAAGCACATGACTTAAAGAGCGAAGCGCTTTTGGTTAAATTCCCCGCAGCTTGCTGCGGAAAAAAGGCCCAGGGCTTGCCCTGGGAGTTTATACCATTCATTCACTTGCAAAATTAATTTTTCAGCCGGTATCCGCCTGTTCATATATATACTATAACATTCATTTTGCTTTTTGGGAACATATATAAAATGAGAGAGATAAAACAATTCTTGACAACGGAAAGAGGGGAGGATAAACTAAAATTAGTTATAAAAAGCTTTAGGGGTGGGAGGGAGTAGTGGTCTAAACATATTAATCGAGGAGGTAAAGGATGAAGGGAGTAATTGCAAAGTGTTTGGGAGAATTGGTCGAAAACAAATTCGGAAAAGATAAATGGGAAGCAAGCTTAAAGGAAGCGGGGTTACCTTCGGAAACTACTTTTCTGTCCACACAAAATCTTGATGATCAAGCTGTAATTAAAGTCGTACAGGCGGTATGTAATCAATTAAATATAACTTTACCTCAGGCCGCCGATGCTTTCGGAGAATACTTTGTGTGTGAATTTGCTCCTAAAATTTACGCCGCCTATTATAGAGGTAAAAATAATGCCCGGGAATTGATCATGGCGATGGACGATATACATGAGAAAGCTACAATGACCATACCGGATGCTCACCCCCCGCGGTTTACCTACGAATGGAAAGACAACAAAACCCTTATAATGCATTATAAATCTCACCGTGGCCTGATCGATTTTATGGTAGGCCTGATAAAAGGTGTGGGAAAATACTACAAAGAAAATCTCCAAGTAAAGAAATTGGGGGATGATAAAGCGGAGATTGTGTTTGTTTAAGGAAAACACGTGTCTTTTTTTAATACTATAAAAAGTAAATTTATCGCGGTTTTTTGCTCGGTATTATTTCTTATAAGTTTGTCGGTGTCAATATTTTTTCCACTTCGCTATAAAGCCGGCATGTTAAACCTTATGAGAAATCAAGGGGAAAGCCTTGTTAAAATACTTTCTCGCCCAATAACTCTCGCATTAGAGTCTAAATCTAAAGATTTGGTAATGGAGGCAATCGAAGGGGTAAAAGAAACAGGTGAATATGTTTTTTGTGCTGTGTTTGACGAAAATAATAAACTTTTTATCCAAAATAATATGAATGAAGATACGGAAAATGAACTTAAACAGATTTTGGGAGGGCAAATAACAGAAGGCAAAAAAGGAGATATAAAAAAATCCATTAAAGGAAATTTGTTGCTTCTCCAGAAACCGTTGCTTTCCGGTAAGAATAAAATAGGGACATTATTCCTGGGGTTAACTTTAAGGGGAGTTTTCCAAGCGATAGCCCAATATTTTTATATATCTATAGTCTTCGTTGGAGTTCTAGTGATAGCCGGTATAGCTACAGGATGGGTTTTTGCTAATAAAATAGGTGGATCTATTTCTCAGTTGACAAATTTCAGCGAGAGCTTAGCTTCCCGGGCAGGAGATTTAACCCAAACAATTCAGATACAGTCTAAAGATGAAATGGGAAGATTGGCGGGTTATCTTACTAGAATGATTGGAAATATTCGTGAGATTGTTAAGGCGGTGAAAAGCACTGCGGATAAAGTGACTGTGTTAGCTTCAGGGGTGGCCAGTTCTATACAACAGGTGAATGGCTCCGGCCAGGGAATCTCTACTTCTATCCAACAAATCAGCAAAGGAGTGATTATTCAGACTAAGAAAGCAAATGAAGCTATGACGGGAACGGAAGAGATGGTGGAATCAATAAAACAGATAGTTATGAGTGTATCCCAAAGCTTTACTTCATCGCTGGAAACTTCTAAATTGGCTCAAGCTGGAATGGAAACTGCCAAGCAAACAGTAGATAAGATTAATTGCATAATGGGACTGACCGATGAAATTTCCGGAGTAGTAGGGGAGTTAGGAAAACGCTCTCAAAAAATAGGGGGAATCGTAGAGGTTATTAGTAATATCGCTGACCAAACCAACCTATTGGCCTTAAATGCTGCTATAGAGGCTGCCAGGGCCGGAGAGGCCGGACGGGGATTTGCGGTGGTATCTGAGGAAGTTAAAAAACTGGCCGAGAACTCTGCCCAGGCAGCAAAAGAAATTTCTAACCTGGTTCGTGCTATTCAAAAGGAAATCTCTAGCACCGTTACCTCGGTTGGCTTAGCCGCAAAAGAAGTTCAAGAAGGAAGCACTATTGTAAAGAAAACACACAACTTATTGGAAAGAATTTTAGCTGCTGCTAAGAGCACTAATGCTATGGGGGAGCAAATTAGTACTGCTACCGAGCGACAAATGAGTAACACTCAAGTTGTAGATGAAGCGATAAAAGAAATTGCCTCCATTTCCGAGGAATCGGCATCCGGGATTCAGGAAACGTCTTCTTCTCTTGAAGAAATGAGCGCTTCTCTGGAAGAAGTGGCTTCTACGGCTCAAGAGTTAGTCGATATTGCCAACTCTCTTAACGCATTAGTAAAGGAATTTAAAACCGGCTAATATCACGTTGACCTGCTCCCCATTAGCAAGTAGGTCAATTGAAGTTAGGGATTCGAAGCGCCGGTAGATGTTATTTGCTTTTAAGGCTTACCATTGTTTCTATGTGCGGAGTTTGCGGAAAAAAATCATAGGCGTAAATGTGTGTTATGGTGTAAGTATTGAGCAGGGGTTTTAAATCCCGTACCAGTGTTGCCGGGTTGCATGATATGTATATAAGGTTCCCTGCGGGGTTTCGGCAGAGCTCACTGATGATTTGATTGTTTAAACCGCTGCGCGGCGGATCGGCAATGATAATATCCGGGGTTTCTTTTAAGAGTTTTCCGATCCATTGTTCGCAGCTGCCTTGCCTTAGGGCGATATTCCGCCGGGAATTATCGCGCATGTTTTTTTTAAGGTAAAACATATTTTCCGGAGCAGCCTCTACGGCATTAACTTCCCGGACAAATGGAGCGAATAGAATAGCAAATGTCCCTACGCCGCAATACAAATCCGCCAGTTTTTGCCCGTCAGAGAATGCCGCGATATCTTGAATGTCTTCGATGAGAAGTTCCAGTGTTTTTAAGTTAACCTGGAAAAATGATTCGGCACCGTAACTAAATGTTGCTTCTCTAACCTGCTGCGTTATTTCATTTTTGCCGGATATGCATATCTGTGCGTTTGTCTGTTTGTTGACGTATATAATGCCTGTGAGCAAGGCCTTTTCTTTTAATTCCGACAGCGAGAGAGGCGGTTTTCTCCCGGAACCGTAACATAGCAGAAGCATTTCTGCCGTGTCGGGATTTTCCCGGATAATGAATTCATTGATATCGCGTATTTTTTGTTTATCGAGTTCTTCCAGGAAATACCCTATAAGTGAATTGACCTGTGCGGATACGAGCCGGCAGTTATCGACAGGCATGAACTTGTTATGAGAGCCGGGGATATGATATGCGGCAGCGGCTTTGCCGTCTTTATGTATTACCTGAAGGCGTATTTTATTCCGGTATTCCCAGGCAAGGGGCGAAGGCCGCATAAGTATCGGAGGAAGTTCTTTTTTTAATGCGTGCAAAAACATTTCTTCCAATTGCTCTTTTTTTATTTCCACTTGCCGGGGGTATTGAATATACTGATAAGGTGAGCAGACTTTGTAATGGCTGCAGCGCGGCGTTGCCCTATGCGCGGAGGCCTGGATAACGTTTAGCAGAGAGGCCTCGCAGTAATTCTTTTTTTCTCTGTCGATTTGTATTTCTACGGTTTCGCCCGGAATACCCGCATCAACAAGGACAACCTTTCCGTCTTGCCGCGATAAGCTTTTTCCCGGATATATTATTTTTTCGATGATTGTCTGCATAAAGATATTATAACACAGTTGTGGTGAATTCTATGCAAAAAGCTCTTGACAAGAAATTGATTTTATATTATATGATTAGGTAAAATACGCATGATAAAAGCAAACATTAAAAGGAGGTTTTCGTGCGCAAGGAGAGAAGACTTAAATGTCCGGTTTGCGGAGAGTGTTTTGAATTAGAGGATGATTTGAATGTTGGAGATACGGCCTGTTGTCTTGATTGTGACCATGAGTTAAAGATTATAAAACTTGACCCGCCTAAAGCAAAGGCGCTGGAAGAATATCCGGAAGTTTATAATGAAGGCCATAATAGCCGGCGTCTCTGCAGCAGTTATAAAAAACTAAATCAGGGCGACGATGCTGCTGATGATGATGATGACTGCGACGAAGAAGAGGAGGAAGCTTATTCCGAGGTTTACGATGAGGATAATGATGGCCTCTATCGCGATTATGTGTAGCGTTGCATTTGTCCGCCACAGGCGTGAAGGCCACGGCCCTGGCGTGGTTGAAATTGGGAAGGTTCGTGTTGTATGCCTCTAGTTGAACCGGTGATTCGGCCTCCTTCAGAAGCGGATAGCTTTTTGCTGCAGATAACTACCGGCTGTTCTTCGAACAGCTGTACTTTTTGCGGCGCATATCTTAATAAGCCGTTTTCGGTTAAAACGGAAAAAGAGATCAAAGAAGATATTGAGCAATGGAGTCGTTCGTTCCCGGATACCAGGAGAGTCTTTTTGCTGGACGCAGACGCGCTGGTTGTTTCGAATAAAAAACTGCTTCCCGTGCTTACCGCGCTTGCGGAGAAATTTCCGCTGCTTAGCCGCGTAAGCAGTTATGCCAATGCCGCTAATATTATTTTCCGAAACGCCGGAGAATTAAGAGAGCTCGCCGAACATAAACTGCGGCTTATTTATATCGGATTGGAAAGCGGCTGCCAGGAGCTCTTGACCTTTTGCCGTAAGCAGTCCGGGGTGAGCGATATGGTTGATAGCGTAGAAAGGGCGTTTCGTGCCGGGATAAAGTCGTCCGTGATTGTTTTGCTTGGGTTGGGAGGCCGCGAATGGACAAGCCGCCATGTGGCCGGCACAATAACCGCGCTTAATCAAATGCAGCCGCGCTATCTTTCCTTTCTTTCTTTAATGCTAGTGCCGGGCACCGAGTTATATAACGAGGCAAGGCAGGGGAGGTTTAATGCGCTTAATGCCCGGGAACTATTGCAGCAGGCACATGATATAATTGCCGGGCTTGAGCTTAAAGGAACGATATTCCGTTCCGACCACGCCTCAAACTATCTTTCGTTAGAAGGCAGATTCCCTCAGGATAAGGGCTTTTTTCTCAGCGAACTATCAAAGGCAATAGAAGGCGTAAGGTCATTGCGGCCGGAATGCTTCCGGGGATTGTAGACGGATTAAACAAAAAGGCAGAGTAATGGAAGGGCTTTACTCATTACTGTTTTATCTGCAATATGTTGCAATATTATTTCTTCGGCAGCACATGGTGCCTATTCCTCATGTTACGGCTTCCATAAATGGTATGAATAATAAAAAGACGGTTGCACCCATGAGGCTACTGCCGGACATTCCGACGGAAATAACTTGAAAAGATTTGTTAATGAGGGTATACTATTGAAAGGATGTTTCTCGTCCCAAGCCATCCTTTGAGCTTCATTTTTTGAGCAACGCATAAAATTAACATATCTTATTGTGAAATAGTTTGTTTTATTCTTGAAAGTTAGAAAATAGGTTAAAAAATAACATAGTACTGATAGGAAACAGTAAAATGAGAACAGGTGTTATCGATATCGGTTCAAATTCAATTAAGCTGATAATCGGGGAGACGGAAGGCGAGCATATAACCATTCTGGAGTTCCTGAAAAATATTGTGCCTATAGGCAAAGATAGCTTTTATAAAGGGGCTATCCACCAGGAAACAATTAAACAAATCCTCGCCATAATCGAAAAATACAAGAATGTGTTGAAAGAATATGACGTATCTAATGTGCGGCTTATCGCTACTGCCGCCGTGCGTGAGGCGAGAAATAAGGATATATTAGTAGATACGCTTTCGCGCAAGACCGGATTTCCCGTGGAAGTGCTTACCGTAGGCGATGTTGTGTATTATATCGATGCCTATCTGGCGTATAAGCTGGAAAACCGTTATCCGGTACACGAGCGCAATGTAATGATTGCGGAATTAGGCGCGGGAAGCCTGGATATTTCGATTATGGAAAAGGGTTTTACCTTGCTGAATATCGGCCTGCCGGTAGGGACGCTGCGGACAAGGCAGCTTTTGAGTAAACTGGACGGAAGTGCCGAGGAATCGTTCGAAGCGATTAAACAATATATCGAAAATGAATTTTCTTATCTGAAGAACGCCTTTCCCCTTGACCATATCGACGATATCATTCTGCTCGATGAGAGTTATTCCATGTATTTGTCTTCGTTAATCAAACGCGAAGGCCAGGATCCTGGTTTCTTTCAACTCAGCGCGGAGAATATTCAAAATATTCTTACCGAATTTTGTGATAAGAACAGCGAAGAAACGGCGCGGCAGTATAATATTCCCCGGGAGATATCGGAAACCGTCTGCGCGTATGCGATGATTTTGAATAATTTCGCTGCTTTGAGTAAGAATAAGTATATTTATATATTGGAGACGTCGCTTGCCGAGGCGATTTTAGCGAACATGCTTTTAGGATTTAAGTTGGACAAGCGTTACAATAAGACAAACCAGATGAGTTCTATTGCCCGTTTTGTTTGTCATAAATATAACGGTGATTTTATTCATGCCCAGCACGTTGTTGACTTATCCAAGTCGCTTTTTGAAGGAGTCAGGGGAGTTATCGGGGTTAACGATGATGATTTGCTCTATCTTGTGCTGGCGGCTTATTTGCACGATGTCGGCAGTTTTATCCATAACCGTGCGCACCATAAGCATTCGGAATACATTATTAATTCTCTGAACCTGTTCCGTTCCACGCAGGAAGAGATAAAGCTTATTGCCGGTATCGCGCGTTACCACCGCAAGGCAACGCCTCGCAGCACGCACCTGCTCTATAATTCCCTGTCGCTGGAAAAGCAGATTATCGTGCAGAAATTGAGCGCGCTGTTGCGTATTGCCAATGCCCTGGACAGTTCGCACCGCCAGAAGGTCAAGAAATTAAAGGTACAGGCCAACCGCAGCGGAGATTTGTCGCTGGTTGTTCATACCCGGGAGAATTTTCTTTTGGAAAAGATGGAGTTTTCGGAGAAAAAGGTCTTTTTTGAAGAAATTACCGGGACGAAGTTGAATCTGGTTATTAAAACGTGAGTATAATTTATGGAAACGCCGGACGTTCTGCCGCAACAAAGATTTATTTCCCGGGATTTAAGCTGGCTGGAGTTTAACAGCCGTGTTCTCGACGAAGCCGCGGATACACACAATCCGATTTTGGAACAGGTGAAATTTCTTGCGATTACCGTCAACAACCTCGATGAGTTTTTCATGGTGCGCCTGGCCGGCCTTAAAAACCTCATTGACTCCGGATATAACAAGAAGGACAGTTACGGCTATTTTCCGCAGGATTTACTCGCGCAGGTAAGGGCTAAAACCGATGTGCTGAACAAGCGGCTTTATTCCCTCTATCACGGCAGGATAAAAAGCGATCTGGAAAAGAATAAGATCGTGATTAAAAAGAACGACCAGCTCACCAATGAGCAAAGGCGCTTTGTAAAAAGATATTTCGACGCAACGCTTTTCCCCGTGGTTACGCCTATTGCCGTTGACCAGGGAAGGCCTTTCCCGGTATTGCCGTCGAAAACACTGGCCTTTGCCGTAGTCTTAAGCCGGTATTCAACGCAAAACCTGGCGATTATTCCGGTGCCGAAAAGTATACCTCGTCTTGTCAAGCTGCCTTCGGAGACCGATGAGTTCAGCTTTATGCTGATCGAAGAAATAATCCGCGCGAATATGGAGAACTTTTTTAAAGGTTATAAGATAAATGCCAATGTGTTTCTGCGTGTAATCCGCGACAGTGAGTTGATCGTGAATGAGGAGTACGCGCCGGACCTTCTGCGGGCTATCGAAAGTGAGGTAAAAAAAAGGTCGCGCGCGAAAGTAATCTACGCTGAGGTGGAAAAATCCTGTTCGCCGGAGATGCTGGAACTGATTTGCAGCGGCCTGAATTTTCCCAAGGAGGAGGTTGTTGCGGTTGACGGGGATATCGATTTGAAGTATCTGTTCGAGCTTCCCGGGCATATTCCGAAACCGGAACTTAGTTTTCAGAGTTTCCTACCGGCGAAGATAGCTTACGAAAGTATATTTGAAAAAATAAGTGAAGGAGACCTGCTTCTGCATCATCCTTACCAGTTGTTTCAACCCGTGGTGGATCTGCTGCAGGCGGCGGCAAAAGATGAAAATGTATTGGCAATAAAGATGACGCTTTACCGGACAAATGAAGATTCCGCGGTCATTCAGGCGTTAAAGGAAGCGGCAAAAAGGAAAAAACAGGTAACGGTGGTCGTAGAGATTAAGGCGCGCTTTGATGAGGAGCGTAATATAAATTGGGTCAAAGAACTTGAAGAAGCCGGATGCCATGTCATGTACGGCATTGCCGGGATGAAAATCCATTCGAAAATCACTTTAATCGTGCGCCGCGAAGAAAGCCGTATCCGGCGCTATGTGCATCTGTCGACAGGAAATTATAACGAGAAAACGGCACAGGTTTATACGGATTTGAGTTATCTTACGGTTAACGACGACTTTGCCAAGGATATTTCCGATGTGTTTAATATGATTACGGGATATTCCGTTCCTTCGCGCTGGAAAAGAATCATTTCTTCGCCTTATGACCTGCGGCAATATTTCTGCGAATTGATTGATAGGGAAATCGAATATCAGAAAAAATACAAAAACGGCCTGGTGTTCGCGAAAATGAATTCTCTGGAAGATCCGCAGATAATCGAAAAGCTTTACGAAGCTTCCGGGGCAGGGGTGACGGTAAAGCTTATCGTGCGCGGTATATGCTGCCTTCTGCCGCAGGTGCCTCAACTGAGCGAGACGATTGAAGTAAAAAGTATTGTCGGCAGGTTTTTGGAGCATTCGCGGATATTTTTGTTTAATAATAACGGCATGCCGCGGGTTTTTCTTTCTTCCGCGGACTGGATGCGCCGTAATTTCGACCGCCGGATTGAACTGCTGTTTGAGATTTATAAGGATGAATTAAAGGACCATATCCAATTCATTATGAACATTTATTGGAAGGATACGCTTAAGTCATGGCAGCTGCAGCCGGACGGCAGTTATATAAAATATAAGAAAGACGCGGACAGGATAAATGTCCAGGAAGAGCTGTTGCGCCAATATTCCCTATGAAGTACCTCGATTACCGTAGATTTGTCAAATGCGCCGTTTCCGCTTTAACCGAAGAAATCAGGTCCCGCAAAGAAGGGGCAAAGATCGCTGCTGATCCGGAAGATGTGCATCAACTAAGAGTTGCTTTCCGCCGGCTGCGTGCGGCGTTTTCCGTTTTTAAAGACGCGTTTTGTAAAAAAGACCGGAAAGAATGGAAGAAGGGTATAGGGCGTTGTGCGGATATGTTGGGCGCGGCGCGGGATTATGACATGCAAATATTGTTTTTGGAGACGTTGCGGCGGAGCGCGCAGCGCAGCCCGCAGCGCGCCGGGATTAAGGAATTGACTGAGTCTCTTAAACAACAACGCGCGGAACAGCAAGGCGTGGTTATCAAGGCAGTCAAGCGGCTGGAAAAAGAGGCGGTATTGGAAAAGATAGAAGATGCGCTGCATTCCCTGCCGCTTTATTTAAAAAAGGTTAAGAAATACGTATTTTTCGAACAGGCGGAGAAAAGGATTTTCCGGAACGTGCGGGGACTGCTGGAGTTCGAAGCCTATGCCGAATGTCCGGATGATGTGGAACATTTACATGCCATGCGTATTGCCGCGAAACGGCTGCGGTATATGCTGGAACTATATAATCCTTTTTTCGGCGAAAAGCTGTGTTCCTTTATCGACGCGGCGAGCGGGGTGCAGAGAACGCTGGGAAAGGTGCATGATTTGGATGTCTGGACAGGAGAGATTCTGCCGGCGTTTTTATCAAAGAAAAAAAACGGCAGGGGCATGGTTTGCGCCGCGGAATATGTCCGAAAAGAATGTATCGCGCTGCGCCGGAAAAGGTATGATGATTTTGTTGTTTTATGGAAGCAGCTTAAGCGTGACGATGTCTGGAAAAAATTGCTGCGGTTAACCGGTTCTTTTTCGGGTAAACCATGAAAGAAAACCGAATTGAGCCGATATTGAGATTGGCTGCTGCCTGCGGTTATGAAAGAGAACACGCGCAGCAGGTAAAAAAGATCGCGCTGTGCTTGTTCGACGGCCTGCGTACTTTGCACCGGCTGAAGCAGCGGCACCGGTTCTTGCTGGAAGCTGCGGGGATATTGCATGATATCGGCTGGCGAAGAGGCCAAAAGAGGCATCATAAAACTTCCCGCGATATTATTCTGGCCGCCGATGACCTTCCTTTTTCCGGCGCGGAACGTACCATGGTGGCTTTAATTGCGCGATATCACCGAAATGCCCTGCCGAAAAAATCACATAAGTATTACGCGGATTTAAGCGCACGCGAGAAGATAACCGTAAGAATATTAGCTGCGTTTTTACGCTGCGCGGATGGTTTAGACCGCAGCCATAGCGCTGCGGTTGATGCGGTTTCCTGCAGGGCAACCGGGAAAAACATTACGCTTAAAATAAGTCCGCAAGAAATTCCTGGCGTAGACAGGCATTCAGGGCAGTTGAAGTCGGATCTTTTAAATGATGTGTTCCGCCGGAAGATTTTGATAGCTTAATGTTAGGTAAAGTATTTTTTTCGCGGAAAAGATGATATAATAAAAAATATGAAGGATAAATTGTATATCGGAATAGATGTCGGCGGGACAAAAATAGCCGCGGCCCTGGTAAAGGGCTCCGGAGAGATTCTCAGCCGGGAAAAGCTGCCTACGCCCCCTAACAGCAGGGCAAGTAAGGTTCTTTCCGTCATTTCCGCGCTGATAACGGAACTTTCCGTTAAAAACGGGATACAGTTAAAAAACATTAGCGGCATCGGTATCGGCATTCCCGGTATCGTGGATGCAACAACAGGGAAAATCAAGATTACGGTTAATGTCGGGTTATCCGGTTTGAACATAACTTCGGAACTTGCCAAAAAATACCACTGTGTTGTTGCCGCGGGCAATGACGTTAATCTGGGCATCCTGGGAGAAAAATGGCTGGGCGCGGCGCGCGGCGCTTCAAATGTCGTCGGCCTGTTTCCCGGTACGGGCATCGGCGGCGGGATTATCGCAAATAATGCATTGGTCACCGGCGCCTTCGGCGCGGCCGCGGAGCTCGGGCATATGATCATGCAGATCAACGGCCCGGCCTGCAGCTGCGGCAACCGGGGATGCCTGGAAGCCTTGGCCGGCCGCTGGGCTTTGGAACGGGATATCCGCAAGGCCGTTTCTCAGGGAGAAAATACAATAATAACGCAGCTGACAAAAAACAATCTGAGGACAATAAAGAGTAAAATAATACGGGAGGCCTTAAAGAAAAAGGACCCGCTGACAGTGCGGCTGGTTACGCAGATGTCGCAAATTCTCGGACAGGCGTGTGTTAACCTGCGGCATATCTTTGACCCGGAAATCATTCTCTTCGGCGGCGGCCTTATTGAGGCCTGCGGCAAGTTTATTCTTCCCCGCGTAAAAAAGACAATGCAGAAAGACCCTTTTTTTAAGCGCGTATCTCACTGCGATATCGTTTCTTCCGCTCTGGGAGATAACGCGGTTATTCTGGGGGCTGTGGCTTTGGTGAAGGAGAAAGCCGGCGATAATTCCGGTTGCCGGGTAAAATCTCCGGTGCTTAACCTGGATGGGTGCAACGCGGTAACGGTAAACGGGAAAATATATGAACAGGATATGTATATCCGCGCAAACGGAAAAATAAAGAAAAGAGGCGGCAAGTTAAATACAACCGCGAAAAAAACAAGGCTGTTTATCGAACCGAAAGAAATAAAGAAGATATGCCGGCATAATCCGGAAGTTCTGATTATCGGCACAAAAAATGAACAAAAACTCCGCCTTCCCCAAATCAGCCTGGATTTTTTAAAAGAAAACTGCATTAACCTCGCGATACTGCCCCTGTCCAAGGCCGTAGCCTTATATAACCGGACAGGAGAAAGCAAGGCAATACTTTTGAATATTGAGCATTGAAGGTTGAGGTTTGGATTTGCCTGCCATGACACCAGATAAATACTGTATCCTGGATAAAGGAAAACTGAATTTAGCGTATCCGGTTATTCTTGCGCCTCTGGCCGGAATCAGCGCCTTGCCGTTTCGCCTGATTAACCGTAAGGCCGGATGTATCTGTGCCTTTGCGGAAATGGTCCATGCCCGTTCTTTAAGCTACAATAATATAAAGACCCGCGAATTATTGAGGACCGTCCCGTCTGACCAGCCACTGGGAGTGCAGCTTTTGGGAAACGAACCTTATTATTTAGAGAAGGCTCTGGAGCAACTGGAAGGTTACGATTATGATATCCTGGATTTTAATGCCGCTTGCCCGGAACGCAAGGTTGTCGTAAAAGGAGAAGGCGCGGCACTTTTGAAAGACCTTCATTTGTTTCGGCAGCTGCTGGAGGTTTTAGTGCAGCGTGCCGCGGTTCCGGTAACCGTAAAAATCCGCTTGGGATGGGATAGCGCGGGGCAGGCATGTGATATCGCGCGTGCGGCTGAAGACGCGGGAGTTGCGGCGGTGTTTGTACACGGCAGAACAAGGGCGCAGGGATACAGCGGCAAGGTTAATTATAAAGCAATTGCCGGTATTAAGAAATCCCTGCGGATTCCGGTTATTGCCAGCGGAGATATCTTTAATGCTTCGTTGGCGCAAAAGATGCTGGAGGAAACAGGCGCCGACGCGCTTCTTGTTGCCCGGGGCGCTTTCGGAAATCCCTGGATATTCCGCGAAATATATGCGCTTTTGAATAAAGAACCGCTTCCACAACGTCCGGAAATCAATGAAATCGCGGATGTAATGAAAGAACATTTCCATCTTTGCGGCGATTATTACGGCCGCGGCCGCAGCGCGGTACGCTTCCGCATTTTTTTTGTCTGGTATACGCGCGGCGTGCCGGGCATAAAAGCACTGCGTTCGAAAGTTATGCATGCGGCAGATGAGCAGTCTATGCTCGAATGTATAGAGGAATTCCGGGAAAAAGGGCAGGGCGGAAAAAACCCATAGATTTTTTTTAATTTTGTTGACAAAATAAAAAAAATTGTGTATATTTAAATCACAGTGGAGAAGAGAGTAGAAATAAAAATAAACTGCGAGAGGAGTTAATTTATATCTTGTGGTTTTTTTTGTGTCTACCGGTATTTGCTATAATTTTAGGTAAAGGAGGGTAGTAAGTAATGGCAAGAGGTAAGATAAAATGGTTTAACAACCAAAAAGGGTACGGGTTCATTACCACTGATTCAGGCAATGATGTGTTTTTACATTATAGCGCGATTCAGGGTGAAGGCTTTAAGAGCATCGATGAGGGACAGGAAGTGGAGTTCGAAATAGAGCAGGGGCCCAAAGGCGCACAGGCTGTAAATGTAGTAAAAATATAGAGGGAATAATTTCCGGTTCCGGCGTTAATGCCGGAACCGGAAATAAAAAAAGCAAATTGGAAAAATTCTCAAAAAATGTTAGTCTGCGATTAATCCCTCTTGTCCACGGAAAAGTGGCAAAGGGGGGTGATTGAAAAAAAGCGGAATTTATTCCGTTTTTTTTTGTAAATTTATTTGTTGATTTTACTTTAAAGTTACTTTATAATTAGTTGAAAAATAGTATTGAATAAACGTTAAAATAATAAGGAAGGGTGAAAAGAGAAATAAAAGGAGAACCGTTGATGAAAAAACAAAAGACATATGGGTATGAGTTGGTGATGGACTTGTATGAGTGTGATTTGGAAGTGATTTCTTCCCGGAAAAAGCTTCAGGAGTTTGTCGATACCCTCTGTAAGCTTATTAAGATGAAAAAATTCGGAAAAACGCTTATTCCCTATTTTGGAAATAATGCCGCTTATACAAAGGGGTTTTCTCTCGTGCAATTGATCGAAACCAGCTCAATAACCGGCCACTTTTCCGAATTATGGAAAACGGCTTATATTAATGTGTTCTCCTGCCTGCCGTATGATCAGGCGCTTGCCAAGAAATTCACCAGGGAATTTTTTAAAGCGAAAAGAATGAAAGCCCGTTTTCTTGTGCGCTAATCAGCTTTAACGGATTTGAAAAATAGTAATTTTAAACCCGGCTGTGAGGCCGGGTTTTTTTTTATGGTATAGGAAAGTATAAAACTTTCCTAACCACTGAAACTTCGTAAGGAAGATTTCTGAGTGCACCAACTTTGTTGGTGCGCGAAGTTTCTTGTGAAATAATCAAAAATATGTTATAAAATATGTCCATTCCGCATAGATATGTCATTATCAGTAAGAAATTATTGAAGCTAAAAAAAAGGGAGGATGTCGTGTTCGATGAAATGGATATCTTAAAAGAGGTCGGAACAATCGCTGCCGCGCATGGAAGTATCGCTCTTTCTACGATTTTAAAGAAAAGAATCAACTTGGAAGTCCCGGAGACAGAGCTTATATCCGGAAAGACGATATTGGAAAAGGCCGATTACGACAGGATCGGTATTGCCATCTATTCAAAGATAATCTCCGGTTTTGACGGCAAGGTCATTTTTCTGCTTGATGAAAAAAATGCCTTTAAGCTTAATTCGCTGGCGGGTAAATACCTGAATGATGAACGCTCCAGTATCATGACGGAGATGGGAATGTCGGTAATTAAGGAAGTGGGAAGTATTGTTTCCAGTGCGTATGTAAATGCCATGGGAATGATGTTTCGAAAGGTGATTTTACTCGGGGTTCCCACATTTATTTCCGGTACGATGGCGGAGATTTTGAGCGTAACTGTAATTTCTCCCATGCAGGAGAACGATGAGATATTGGTGATCAAGGCAACGTTTGAAGAACCGGAAGATAAAATGTCCGGGAGTTTTTATCTTGTGTTAACCAGGGAAGCAGCCGGGTATATCAAGCAGGCGTGCAAGGATTTGCTGCTTGAATTAAAACAGAAAGATAAATAAACGGTGCGAGAGAAAACCTTTTACAAAATCACACGATTTGATACAATACTGATAAGTTTTTTGTTGATTTTATCTATGGCGGGAATCGGTTGGAACCATTTTCGCCATATCCGCAATGCCCGGGACGCGGGGATTGCCTTGGTTTACGGTGATAATATTTTACTGAAAAAAATCGACTTAAAGCAAGATGGGGTTATTGATATTCCGGGCAAGCGTGGATTTCAGTTGCGGGTGTCGGAATCCGGGATAAGAGTGCTGCACTCGGATTGCCCGCAGCAGGTGTGCGTACACACCGGCGCCATACGTTATGACGGACAGACAATTGTTTGTCTGCCGAATAGGATCGTGGTTAGTATCGAGGCAAAAAAAACTGCTTCTGTCGACGCAGTATGCTATTAATTTATTTTGTAAAAAACAAATAAGGCTGATATGACAAAACACGCTCAATCGCATAACGTGTATACTATAACCGTATTTGTGTCCTTAGCCTGTGTCTTACAAATAGCCGAATCATTTATTCCGCATCCTATCCCCGGGCTGCGTTTAGGTTTGGCAAATATATTGACCCTGATTGCTCTTGATACGCTTGGTTTTGGCGCGGCGTTTCAGGTGGCGGTTTTACGTACGCTGGTGAGTGCCCTGCTTATCGGCACGCTTGCCTCTCCGGCATTTATCCTCAGCTTTTCGGCGGCAATCGTCAGTACAACGGTTATGGGGGTGGCTTATCGTTTTTTTGTCCGGCAAAGGCCTTTGCCCTGCAGCCAGAAGGCCACGGACTTTAGTCCGGGGATGAATGGCCTTCGGGCAGGATTTCGCCCCGCGGACGGAAAGAATTTGTGGCCATGGGCTTCAGGCCGCGGGGCTCCACGTATCAGCCTGGTCGGTATCAGCATTGCCGGAGCCTTGACCCATAATCTGGTTCAAATATTTCTCGCCTATTTACTGCTTATCCGGCACAAAGGTATCTTTATGTTTGTGCCCTGGCTGTGCGTCGGCGCGGTTGCCACCGGCTGGCTGTCCGGGACCATTGCCGCGGCAACCTGCCGGACATTGAATAAGCTCAGGCACCGCAAGAAAAAAAGATTTTTTTCCTTTCGGGAAACCTCTGTGCCGACAGCGTCTTTTTATGTGCCGCTGGATTCATGGATGCATAGGCTTCCGGCAGGAATAAAGATAGCGGCTGTATTTAGCGGTATGTGCCTGATCTTTGTTTGGAGCAGTATTTGGCTGTATGGGACATTATTCTTCTTCTTGAGTTGTTTGGCCTGTACGCTGCGGATTCCTTTCGCCAAAGTATTTTTAACCATTAAACGCTCGGTATTGCTGGTTTGCGCATCGTTCTTTTTTCCGCTTTTATTCAATTCCGGAAAATATGTTGTGTTTAAGATAGGTTTTTGCGCTATTACTTATGAGGGGATGCTGCTGGCTGATTTGTTTGTCTTGCGGATGATCCTGCTGATATTCATGAGTTTTTTGTTGGCCGCGAGCACAAAACCGCAGGATATTGCCGCTGTGCTGGCAAAGGCGGTATGTCCGCTTAAAGTTTTGGGGATTTCCGGAGAAAATATCGCGGCGGTTATTAGCTTGTCATGGCTGACCGTTCCTTATTTCTGGGCAATGGCCGTAGATGTTATCCGCAGCGCGCATATAAAAAGGCCGTCACAAATAGGAAGGCTTATCGCGGTCTTAAGTGAATTTATTGCTACGATGTATTTAGCGGCAGAGCAGAACGACGGTATCTGGAAAGAGATTAGTGCGGATATTTCCTGCTTACCGTCAGACAGGCATATATAGCATGAAATTTGGGATTTGGAAATTGTCCCGAATGATGTTACTCTATTTAGAACAACTTCGAGATCCCGAAGGTCATACATTTTAAATTTGATGAGGAAGAGAATTTATGCTGAAAAAGTTAAAGTTTAGGGACTGGAGTATTGGGAGTAAGTTGCTTTGCGGATTTTTTGTCATAATATTTTTTCTCGTGACAATGAGCGGCTATACATTATTTTCAATTTCGGAAATTTTAGAGCAGACCGAAGAGATGGAAATCAACGATATTAACGCCATTAGCATGAGTATGAAAATGAATGAAATTATCCTTCAGCTTTCGCCTCTTTTTGAACACGCGTTGATTACAAAAGACAAGGCGTTGCTGGAAGATGCCGAAAAATCGAAGAAGAGCTTTGATATCTTTTTTAGCGAACATAAAAATTTTTCCCGGAATTTTCCGCCGGCAGTTGAAGCGCTGGATTCGTTGCGCCGGCATTTCGACAGTTTTTACGCAATCGGCCGGGAAATGGTCCAGAGGCGGCTTTAGACGGTAAAGAGTCGGAGACGAGGCGGCTGCGGGAGGTCTTTATTTCGTTAAAAGAAGAGATGGGGAATAAGATCTATGAGCTGCCGGTAATCTTTTGCGACCGCATACGCTTGACGGAGGTTTTTGCCAACCTGGTGTCGAACGCGGTTAAATTCGCGGATAAGCAGCCGGTAGTAATAGATATCGGCTGTGAACGTAACGGTATCTGGTATGAGTTTTATGTCAAGGATAACGGACCGGGCATAGAAGAACGGTATTTTGAAAAGATATTTAAGATTTTTGAGCGCTTGGAAAAAAGGGGAACAAGTGAGGGCTCGGGCGCGGGATTAGCGATTGTAAAGAAGGTTGTGGAAATGCACAAGGGCAGGGTTGGGGTGAAATCGGAATTAGGAAAAGGCACGACGTTCTATTTTACGATACCTGCGGTTAAGGAATGTCTTTTAAGAGATATGGATTCGGAGGATTCCGCGAGAGGGGATAGGGCAACAGAAGATTCGGCATAGGAAGAAATAGGCGAAGCTTTAGCCAAGATGAAGGAGAGTTGAATGGAAAATAAAATTTTTGATATTTTGCTGGTGGAAGATAATCCCGATGATATTGAAATCACAAAAAGGGCGTTTAAAAGCGCGCGGATAGTCAACCGTCTTTACATCGTCCGGGACGGTAAAGAGGCGCTTGATTTTCTCTATCATCAGGGAGATTACGCGGAGGCGGAAAAAGCGCCGCGGCCGGGGCTGATACTCTTGGACATTAATATGCCGAAACTTAACGGTATCGAGGTCTTAAAATATATAAAAGGAGATAACGCATTACGGCAGATACCGGTTATCATGCTTACGGTTTCCAAAAGTGAAGAAGATACGGTGAAGAGCTATGATTTAGGCTGCAACAGTTTTATCCAAAAGCCGGTCAGGTTTGAAAAATTTCTCGATTTAATAAAGACGATAGGCATGTATTGGGGTGTAATAAATATCCATCCGGAAAAATGAAGCGGTTAGATAGCGTGAAACGGTTTAAGGATAAGCAACATGTTATCGGCAAGAGAAAGATAAGCGAAGAATTGCATGGAAGAATATTAGGAAATCCCGGAATATTTTGCTATAATAATATACTAAATACCTAAGATTATGTGGTATCAGGAGTGACAAAAAGGGGGAGGAAGGGGGTTATGAAACAGGTGATTGATATTTTATTGGCGGAAGATAATCCGGATGACATTGAGATAACAAAGCGGGCTTTAAAAAACGCGAATGTTATAAACAGGTTATATGTTGCCAGGGACGGGGAAGAGGCGCTGAATTTCCTCTATAACAAAGGAGATGGGGAAAACAAACCTAAGCCGGATTTGATATTATTGGATATAAATATGCCGAAAGTTAACGGTATCGAAGCGGCATGAGGATGTCGTCAAAGAGATAGGGCTTTATTGGGGCATAATGAATATCCCCTGCCCGCATCATAGCTCCGGGGACTGCGGAGACAACCAATTATAAGGTGAGGATATGACGAAAGAAAAGCAGGCGACTATATTGATTGTTGACGATAATTACGATGACCGGCGGATGTTTTCGCGGTATCTGGAAAAGGCCGGCTTTGTTGTGCGAGACGCGGAAGATATTTCAGCAGGACTGGATATGATTAAGGGAAATGATATCCAATGCGTATTGCTTGATTACCGTATGCCGGCAGGCAGCGGTATTGATATGCTCAAGGTTCTCAAGTCAGACCCTAATCTGAAATTTATCCCGGTTATTATCCTTACCGGCCTGGAATCGGAAGAACATATATTGGAAGGTCTAAACGCGGGCGCGAATGACTATGTCGGTAAATCGTCCAGCGCGGAGATTATTATTGCCCGCGTGAACGCGTTGTTAAGAGTAAAACAGCTTCAGGATGAACTGGCGCAGATGAATTCCAAGCTTAACGGAATCAACATTAACTTAAAAAATGCTAATGTGATTAAAGAAGATGCCCTGGAAAGGCTTAATGCGGCAATCTCCCAGCTAAGGGAGATATCCATCCACGACGGACTTACCGGACTGTATAATCACGCGTATTTTGTGGAGATGCTGGAAAAGGAATACCTGCGCGCCAAGCGTTACAGCAGTAATCTCTCTTGTATTATAATCGATATCGATTATTTTAAAAACGTTAATGACTCGTTCGGGCATTTGTTCGGGGATAATGTGCTCAAGCAGTTTGCCGATTGCCTGCGTGCCAATGCGCGTGAGGTGGATGTCCTGGCCCGCTACGGCGGTGAAGAATTTTCTATCCTGCTTATGAATACGGATTATCAGAACGCGTTTATTGCCGCGCGCCGGATTAAAAATGCCATTGATACGTCTGATTTCGGCGATGCGGAAAATACGATAAAATTAACCGTAAGCATGGGGGTGTCTTCTCTTTATGAAGACGGGGTAATTGATCAGGAGCGCTTTTTCGGGTTTGCCGATATTGCCCTTTACGGAGCAAAAATGAAAGGCCGCAATGCGATTGTTATGTATAAGGATCTTGTTGATACCACAGATATAACGAGTATGGCATTAAAAGATATTGAAGATGAAATCTGCGGAATTTCCAAGAGTACCCTGCAGTCATATCATGAATCGGTCAGGATGCTGATCATGGAGCATGAATCAAGGGATATTTATACTAAAGAACATTCGATTAATGTTATGCGTTATGCGACGATGACGGCAAAAGCGATGGATCTGCCGGAGCACGATATCGAAATTATCTGCAATGCGGCGATCCTGCATGATTTAGGAAAAATCGGCATTAGTGAGCATATCTTGCAGAAAAAAGAGAAATTGACCAATGAGGAATTCAATAAGATTAAGCGGCATCCGGTGATTGCCTTTAATATATTGAAAAACAGCGGTTATTTGCGCGATGAGCTGCAAATCATCCTTCACCATCACGAACGGTTTGACGGGAAAGGGTACCCTCTGGGATTAAAGGGCTGCCGCATCCCGCTGGGAGCGAGAATTATCGCGATTGCGGATAGTTATGACGCTATGCGCGCGGCGCGCCCTTACCGGGATGCGATGCCGGTTGATTATGTGCTCAACGAGCTGGTCAAAAATGCCGGCGCGCAATTTGATCCGGAGATAGTGCCTGTGTTTTTGCAATGCCTGGAGAAACACCAGTTGCTCCCGCCGGAAGCACACATACGCAGTTACATAGAAAAATTAAAGGAAAAATTTAAATTTTAAGACGGATTGCATTCTTCTCTCCTTTCGCGACTACCCGTAGTATCAAAAATAAAATGATTTCCTCAGAAACACTGACCACGGAAACACGGAAATCAAGAAACACAGAATAATGAGATTAGAATTAAAAGAATTAACTGGTAAGATTATTGAATGTGCAATAAAAGTTTATAAAGAGTTCGGACCAGGATTTTTAGAATCTATATGCCAACGCGAATTGTTATTTTTGAACTGGAATTATCTAAATAAGTCCCGAAAATCAAAAAACCTCGGGCATTTCAGCCGTTATCTTGATATTCCGGAAGAATTTACGCGCGGATTGCAAAAAGAGCTTTCTTTCGGACAGGTTCTTTCTCTGGGGAGCGTGATTTGTATGTTCATGATTTTTATCGCGGCGATCGTTATCCTTATCCTTCAATTTAAAAAAGACGGCGTCAAATGGCGTTTTGCGCTTGTATTCGGGATTGTTTTTTTACGCTGCGGACTGGAGGCGGTTATAATCGCCCATTATGTTATCGATGCTTTGCTTGTCGCGCTGCCGCTGCTTAAATCCCATAATGCCTATTTTATTTCTTCCGGAGCGGCGGTTATCGCACTCGCATTTCTGCCTTTGGCATTGCTGCCGCTGATCGTCCGCTGGATAAGAACACCCGGGAGCAACGGTTGTGCCGGAGCCGCGGAATTGAACTAATCACAGGTCCCGATGCACAACCACAGTTAGTCACGTTATTCGAGACAAGTTACAAGTTAATTACCCAATGCTTAATATTCAACATTCAATTAGTTTTTATCTTAAGGAATTTGTTAAAGATGTACATACGGATTAAAAGGAACCGCAGGGCGCGTTTATTATTTCTCTTATTATTCATGCTCGCTTTTTTCTATGCGTGGCATTTGCCGCAGAATAATCTTCCTTTACGCGAAAGTTACCTGGAAGACAAAACGGTTAAGGGAAAAGAGAGGAAAGAAGTATCTAGCCGTATCGGAGAGCAGATTGTCTTTGATGTAATGTTGGGCAAAGTCCGTATCGGTACGGCGCGCTACCACTATGTGCGCGAAGCGAAGGTAGACGGACGGGAAGCATATCTTATTACTTTTGAGACAAAAGCGGTAAAATTCCGTGACCAGGAAACAATTTATTGCGACCGCGCGACTTTTCTGCCGGTGTTGGTGGAGCGTAAAGTTACGCAGCTGCTTAAGCCGGAAAATATCAGGGAGGTTTATGACCAGCGTAACTATACGCTGACAATTACGAAAAAAAGATTTACGGAAGAAACTCAGGTAATTAAAAAAGACGGGCCGATACATAATTCCATCCTGCTCCCGTTTTTTGTGCGTAATAATTCCGATCTTAAAG
>JAHIOQ010000163.1 GCA_018895275.1 Candidatus Omnitrophota bacterium | reverse complement strand
TTTAATGATTTATCATTGCGAATGATGTGGTCGTAAAAAGATCGTTGCCAAACCGGTTTTTTGGTTGTATCACGCAAAATATTAATACGTTTTGTCACCACAGATTTAAAACCAGATACAAATGATGATAATGTTTGTTTTTGAACAATATTATCCGTAGGGGCGGACGGCTGTCCGCCCGATATGATTTGACCGCCCTGCTATTCATACGAATTTTCATATTGACGTAGAGACGCACCTATGGTATAAATAGAAATCATTTCTATTTATCCACCTAAAGAGTAGCGGCTGGGCCGGGGATGAATGCTTAAAGCGTAAATGAGTAGTTATCATGCAAAGGAATAATGCTTCGGTGGATTCCTTCTCCGCTAAAGCTACGAAGGACAGGTCGGAGGGCCTTTGATGGGTATGGAAACATATATACAGGTCTTAAAGAATAACCGCTTAAAGGTTACGCCCCGGCGCAAGGCGATTATCGGGGTTTTCATGAAGCACGGCGTGCGCATGGGGCCGTATGAGCTTTATGAAAAGTTAAAGAGAAAGCTGCCGAAGCTAGGGCTGCCGACGGTGTACCGGATACTGGAAGAGCTGAAGGATGCGGGTATTCTGGTGCAATCTTTGGCCGAGGACCGAAGGCTGCGGTACGCGCTTTGCGCCTGCCCCGACGAGCATCACCATCATTTTACCTGCCGCAAATGTAAAAAGGTCGAGGAGGTCGAATTTTGTAATTTTAACGGCCTGTCGAGCTTTATTGAAAAGAATCTTAATGCCAAGGTCGAGTCGCATAATCTGCAGATCGAAGGGTTGTGCGCGAGATGCCGGTGAGGAAAAGTAAGCAGTAGGAACTATGCAGTAGGCACGAAATACAACTCATGGTTCATGGGGAAAGCAAGGGAAAAATTGTATGTTAAAAAAAACGTTACTTATTCTGCAGATATTTTTTCTGAGTATTTCCGTCTCCTGGGCGCGGGAGGCCGGGGGCAGGGTCGAGGTTGTGACCACCCTGTTTCCTATATATGATTTTACGAAACAGGTCGGTAAGGATAAGGTGAACGTATCGTTGCTTCTTCCTCCGGGCGTGGAGGCGCATACCTTTGAGCCGAAGCCGGCGGATATCGTGCGGATAAACAAGGCGGATATATTTATTTATACCGGCAGATATATGGAACCCTGGGTAGAGGGTATACTTAAAGGCGTATTCAATAAAAACTTTGCGGTAATCGATGCGAGTAAAGGTATTGAACTCGCAGGGGGAGAGGATGATGAAGATGCCGCCGGAGCGAAAGAAGCAGAGCATCATCACCATCACGGGGGGAAAGACCCGCACATCTGGCTGGATTTGGGGAATGCCCAAATGATGGTTGATACTATTGCCGCGGCACTTGCGCAAAAGGACCCGGGGAACCGCGGTTTTTATTTGAATAACGCCAAGGAGTATAAGGTGAAACTCGCGGGGCTTGACAGCCGTTTTAAAAGCACGCTTTCGACGGTCAAACATAAGACGCTGATCCATGCCGGGCATTTTACCTTTGGTTATTTTGCCAGGCGCTACGGGCTAGGATATGTTTCACCGTATGAAGGTTTTTCTCCGAATGCCGAACCTACGCCACGGGCGATCGCAAGGCTTATCGATATGCTAAGGCAATCCGGCATGCGGTATGTATATCATGAAGAATTACTTGACCCTAAGGTCGGCCGGACGATTTCTCAGGAAACCGGGGCAAAACTCGAGCTTCTTCACGGAGCGCATAATGTTTCAAAGGATGAACTTAACAGGGGCGTGACGTTTCTGGAGATAATGGAAGAGAATTTAAAGAAACTAAAAACCGGGCTTGAATGTTCACCCCGTTAGAAATAATGGGGATTAAAACATGTCGAATGTCGTTAACGGATACCGGTAATGCAAAAAAGGATTTCTAACGGGGTAAATGAAGATAATAGAAGTGAAAAACCTCAGCGTCAAATACCGCGGCATCGACGCGCTCTCAAACGTAACCCTGGGTATCGATAGCGGGGATTATATCGGTATTGTCGGGCCGAACGGCTCCGGTAAGACCACTTTTATAAGAGCGCTTTTGGGGCTGGTGCCGTTTGGGGGAGAGATTTATTTTCAGGGAAAGAGTTTTTCGGATTTTTTCGCGGGAAAACACGTGGGGTATCTGCCGCAGAGGATGTCTTTTCTTGACCAGAGCTTTCCGGCTACGGCAGAGGAGATCGTGCTTTCCGGGGTTTATTGCTGTAAGAGGTTTCCCAAGCGTTTGGAAAAAGAGGATTACGCGGCGGCGGAGAAGGTCATGGAGCTTTTGGGCATTACGCCGTTAAAAGAGCGGTCCATAGGCAGACTTTCCGGCGGGCAGCAGCAGCGGATACTGCTGGCCCGGGCGCTGGTGCATGAGCCGGAGCTGTTGATCCTTGATGAGCCGACGGTTGCCCTTGACCCGCAGTCCAGCGGCGCGTTCTATGCAACGGTTCAGCGTTTAAATAAAGAGAAAGGCACGACCGTGCTTTTGGTTTCGCATGATATCGGTTCTGTGGGAAATTATGCCTCCAAGATGCTTTATCTGGACCGGGGTTTAATATTCTACGGAACGTTTGAGGAGTTTTGTAAGTCTCCGAAGATGACCGATTATTTCGGCGTCGGCCAGCATCTTATATGCCATAGGCACTAACAGAGAACAGACACGAGTAGAAAGCAAGACATGGACGCAGATGAACGCAGATTTACAGGATTTAAAAATAAAAAAATTTTTCGATCTGCGAGTATCAGCGAAGATCTGCGTCCTAATGTGTTCTAATATTTTTAGTTTTGGATTTGATATTTGGAATTTATTTAGGATTTAGTGTTTAGGGTTTACTCTCTTGAGGACAAGATATAGGGATATGTTCGCACAAATTATAGAGGCATTACAGTATGCGTTTATTCAGCGCGCGCTGATTGCCGGGTGTTTTATCGCCCTGGCCTGTTCTTTTCTGGGTGTGTTTCTGGTGCTGCGCAGGTTTTCCCTGATCGGTGACGGCCTGGCGCATGTCAGCTTTGCCACGGTGGCCTTGGGGTTGGTGCTTCATGTGCAGCCGATGCTGGTTTCCATTCCGTTGGTCGGGCTGGCCTCGGTTCTGATTCTTAAACTCAATGAAAAGGCCGCGGTCTATGGGGACGCGGCGATAGGGCTTTTATCTTCCTTCGGCGTGGCGCTGGGGGTGATGCTGGCCAGTGTTGCCGGAGGATTCAACGTTGACTTGTTCAGTTATCTTTTCGGTAATATACTTTCCGTAAGCACCCTGGATGTTTGGATGACGATAGCTGTTTCTCTGCTCGTCGCCGGAGCGGTAAGGCTTTTCTATCACGACCTGTTCGCCATAACCTTTGACGAAGAATATGCCCGGGTATCCGGTATCAAGGTGAAGATGATAAATAAAATGCTTGTTTTGCTGACATCGTTTATTGTGGTTTTGGGCATAAAGATTGTGGGTACGATGCTTGTTTCCAGCCTTATTATCCTGCCGGCGGTGTCCGCGCTTCAGGTGGTGAGAAGTTTTAAGGCAACCATTGCCCTTGCCGGAGTTTTCGGGGTTTTTTCCGTGATTGCCGGGGTCTTTGCTTCGTACATCTTTAACCTGCCCTCCGGAGCGACGATTGTTATGGTTAATTTTCTGTTTTTTGGCGGGGCGTTTTTAAGCCGGTATATTAGTGAGAAGCGATAGGCTGGAAGTTTCGGGTTAATCGCTGGCAAAGATTGAGAGCAGGTTTTTGACGGCATCGCCGATAGCGGAGACGCCCTCCACCGTGCCGTCGATTATCGCCTTGGCTTCGGCCGGCGGCGCGCTCCAGACCGCGAATATCTTTTTATAGAAGAGGCCGTTTTTTTCCGGGTCTTCGCTTCCGTAAACCTCATAGCGGTAGATTTCCTTTATGGCGCGGGGGCCCTTTATGAACGCCGCGTCCAGGATGGAAAGCGGGGCTTTAAATATATTTTTTCCGATGTTGATGATGTGATGCCTTGTGGAAAAGGCATAGCTGTTTTGGCAAAAAGCGAAGATAAGCAAAAGCGGTAAAACGTAAATGCTAATTATTTTTTTCATTGAGCAGCTCCCTGGCTTTTTCGAAATAGATCGTTTTATCCTTAAGCTGGTGGATGAAATCCTTGAGCTCCGGGGTGTTGCCGTAATACGGCCAGAAGCCGTATTTTTTTGCTTCCTTGTAGCCCTGTTTTATGGTTAATCCACAGGCAACCACGCGGTACATGGCAATCATTGCTCCGGTACGGTCCTTGCCGTTTGCGCAATAGAGAAATACCGGCCGGTTGTCTTTGTTTAAGACAATCTCCAGGAATTTGAGCACGGTTTCATCCGCGGGTTTTTCGTACAGGCTTAAAGGGAGATGGTGGAATTTCATGCCCAGTCCCGCGGAAATGTCTTTTTCTTCCGGAGAGTGTTCCTCGTTATTCTTGAAGCTGATGATTGTTTTTATTCCCCGGGAACGCAGTTGCTCAAAGCCCTGTGGGCTGGGCGCGGCGCCGCGGTAGAGGCGGATGTCGACCGGATGAAAGTTGGGAAGGTCGCTGGTGCCGCCGGTCAGCCCCAGGTAAGCGCATCCGGTAAAAAACAACAATCCGCTAAGTAAGGTTATAACTAATTTTTTCACAATGTGTTTATCCCGTTAGAAAATATCCTGTGGCTTGCCGCAGGGTTATCCTAAATTTTACAAACACGGAGTCTAATACTCCGGGTGAGTTTTCTAACGGGATTTATTTTAACATATGTCAGCCGGGAGCGCAAGTAGGTTACAAGTTGCAGGTGAGCGCGTTGGGCTGCGGTACTCGCGTCCGACTATTTATTTTTTCCCCGCGCCAAGACGCAAAGCCGCGCCAAGACTAAATATATTTTCTCTAATTTATTGTTTTTATTCTCACACAGAGCCGCTAAGATCGCAGAGAATATTGTTAGTTCATGAATTTGCAATCCAGACAATAAAAATCGCAGAGCTTCGCTCGTCTATCCGCTCGTCGTAAATTGGATTTCCCCGCCCGTGTGATTTTTTCAGGAAAACTTTTTTTTTACCTGTTTTATTTTTTTGCTTGCAAACTTATATAGA